>DASQZE010000046.1:0-5694 GCA_035638875.1 Longimicrobium sp. | reverse complement strand
GAGCGACGCGGCGGCGGCGCCCATCATATCCAGCATCCAGAAGTTCCGCGGCGACTACCTGGCGCTGATGACGGCCGGGCTGCCCGCCATGGCCGGCGCACGCTGACGCTGAGCATTCAGGGAAAGAACGCGGCCATGGCTGACGAAACGAACCCGGTAGTAGAGACCGTCAACGTCACCATCGACGGGATGACGGTGAACGTTGCCAAGGGCACGCGCCTGCTGGACGCGTGCTCCCATGCGGGCGTGGACATTCCCCACTACTGCTACCACCCCGGCCTGAGCGCCCCGGCGCAGTGCCGCATGTGCCTGGTGGAGGTGGAGAAGTCGCCCAAGCTGGTGCCCGCCTGCGTGGGCACGGTGGCGGACGGCATGGTGGTGCACACGGAAAGCGAGAACGCCCTCAAGGCACGCGAAGGCGTTCTCGAGTTCTACCTGGTGAACCACCCGCTGGACTGCCCCGTCTGCGACCAGTCGGGCGAGTGCAAGCTGCAGGACTACGTTGCGGCCGAGGGGCCGGCCATGGGCCGCTCCAAGGAGCCCAAGCGCATCCTGGGCCGCGACGACTTTGGCGGCGACGTGATGTTCTACGCGGACCGCTGCGTGATGTGCACCCGGTGCGTGCGCTTCATGCGCGAGGTCGCGCAGGACGAGCGGCTCACGGTGGTGCAGCGTGGCAGCCGCGCCGTCATCGACACGTTCTTCGACGAGGGCCTTACGGGCAGCCTGTGGGCCGACAACATCGTCGACATCTGCCCCGTGGGCGCGCTGGTCAGCAAGGACTTCCTGCACAAGGCGCGCGCCTGGGACCTGGACCGCACGCCGTCGGTCTGCCCCAACTGCACGCAGGGGTGCAACGTCCGGCTGGAGACGCGCGACAACCAGGTGCAGCGGCTTAAGCCGCGCCCCAACCCGGACGTGAACTCGCACTGGATGTGCGACTTCGGCCGGCTGAACTACCAGTGGATCAACCGGGTGGACCGCATCGAGGCGCCGCTGGTGCGCGATACGGGCGGCCGGCACGTCTCCATGTCGTGGGCCGACGCCCTCACGCGCCTGGCCGATGCCCTGCGCGGGCAGAAGGGCGGAGCAGCGGCGGTCGCTTCTCCGTTCATGGCGAACGAGGACCTGGGCGCGCTGCAGCGGGTGATGCGCACGGCCGGCGGCGGGCAGGGCTTCTTCCGCTGCGAGCAGGGCGAAGAGGTGGTGCTCCCCGGCATGCCCACGCTGGCGCTGCGCCCGGACCGGGCCGCCAACGCGGTGGGTGCCGAGCTGTTCGGCTACACGCGGACGGGCGGGGCCGACGGCAAGGGCGGGCTGGAGCCGCTGGCCGGCCACACGGGCGTACTCCTCGTCCTGGGCGACGAGCTGGCCGACGCGCCGGCGGACTTTGGCGCCAACGCGTCGCTGTTCGTCTACGTGGGGCAGCACCTGAGCCCCGCGGCGCGCAACGCGCACTTCGTGCTGCCGGCGACGACGTTCGCCGAGATGGAAGGGACGTTCACCAACATCCAGCGCCGGGTGCAGCGCTTTTGGCCCGCGCTGCGCGCGCCGGGGATGGCGCGGCCGGCGTGGCAGATCCTGGGCGTGCTCCTGGCCGGCATCGGCGACGGCGGTGCGCCGGGAACGGCGGCGGATGCGTTCGCCGCGCTGGGCACCGTGCGTCCCGAGTTCGGCCTGCTGACGTGGGCCGACCTGGGCGCGCAGGGCGCCGCGCTGCCGGAGGCGGTGGGGCAGGCGGGGGACTGAAAAAAAGTGCGAGAGTGCGAAAGTGCGGGAGTGCGAAAGTAACGGCGCACCGCACGGGCCTCTCGCGGGACGGACGGCTGGGCGCGCGGAGGCTTCGGCGCTGCCCGGCCCGGCATTGCAAGCGGATTCACGGGCGCGGCACAGGCGGCGCTCCCCATCCACGCGGGTCAACGGACCGGACGCGAGATGCAAGCAGGGACGGTAGCAAACCTGAAGGAGCTGTCGACGGAGGCGTATCTCTACACTTCCATCGTCAAGCTGCTGATCATCTTCGTGGCGACGCTGGTGATCGTGGCCATGCTCACGCTGCTGGAGCGCAAGGTCAGCGCGTGGATGCAGGACCGGCTGGGCCCCAACCGCGTGGGCCCCGGCGGCCTGCTGCAGCCCGCGGCCGACGGCCTGAAGAACATCCTCAAGGAGGAGAGCAACCCGGGCGAGGCACACCCGGTGTTCTTTCAGCTCGCGCCCATGCTCAGCATCATCCCCGCGATGGTCACCTTCGCGGTGATCCCCATCGCGGCGCCGCTGCCCACGCCGTGGGGCGTGGTGCCCATGATGATCGCGGATCTGCCCGTGGGCATCCTGTTCCTGCTGGCGTTCAGCTCGCTGGGCGTGTACGGCATCGTGATGGCGGGATGGGCCAGCAGCAACAAATACGCGCTGCTGGGCGGGCTGCGGGCCGGCGCGCAGATGATCAGCTACGAGATCGCCCTGGGCCTGTCGCTCATGTCGGTGTTCTTCGTGGTGGGCAACGTGGGGCTGGACGAGATCGTGTACACGCAGCAGAAGATGAACCTGTGGTTCGCCCTGCCGCTCTCCGTCTCGTTCTTCTTCTTCTGGATCGCGTCGTTCGCCGAGACCAACCGCCTGCCCTTTGACCTTCCCGAGGCGGAGAGCGAGCTGGTGACGGGGTACCACACCGAGTACAGCGCGATGAAGTTTTCCATGTTCTTCATCGCCGAGTACGCGCACGTGCTGGTGGTGTCGGCGCTCATGGCCACGCTGTTCCTGGGCGGCTGGGACATCCCCGGCTGGGGCGGCGACGACATGCTGGGCTTCGTGAACGGCGTGTGGGTGGGCGCGGAGCCCAAGTGGTGGATCACGCTGATCTCCCTGGGCTTCTTCCTGGCGAAGACCTTCTTCTTCATCATGATCTTCATGCTGGTGCGCTGGACCGTTCCGCGGTTCCGCTACGACCAGGTGATGGACCTGGGGTGGAAGATCATGCTGCCCGTCGCGCTGGCCGTGGTGGTGGTGACGGCGGCGACGGTGCTGACGCTGGACTCGCTGGGCGACCCGTTCGTCAAGCAGGACGGTCCCGGACTGGGGTACATCACCCACTGGGGCGGCTTCGTGTTGACGGCGGTAAACGCGGTGATGCTGTTCGGGGTGCTGTGGCTGCTGGACAAGGGCCGCACGCTTGAAGGCACCGGATCGATGGATGAGAAGCGCACCATTGCCCGCGAGCGCGCACGCAAGCGCAGCGAGGCCATGCGCGTGCAACTGACCACGCCCCGCGCGGGCGTGAGGTAAGGCAAATGGCAGCGACCGTAAAGGTAATGAAGCGCCCGGTGCGGCAGTCGTCGTACGTCCGGGCCACGCTCAAGGGGATGGCGCTCACGTTCCGGCACATGATGAAGAACGCCGGCGACCGCAGCGAAGTCACCATCCAGTATCCCGAGGAAAAGAAGCAGCTGAGCCCGCGGTGGCGGGGGACGCACGTGATGGAGACGCACGACGACGGGCGCCCCAAGTGCGTGGCGTGCGGCCTGTGCCCCACCATCTGCCCGGCCAACTGCATCAAGCTCGTGCCCGGCGAGGACGACCAGGGGAACCGCTACCCCATCGTCTACGAGATCGACGAGTTCCGCTGCATCTTTTGCGGAATGTGCCAGGAGGTGTGCCCCGTGGAGGCCATCCACGTGGGCAACCACTACGAGAACGCCGAGTACAGCCGCAACGACTTCGTGTACGACCTGGACCGGCTGATGAAGCAGACGCACCCCAGCACGCTGCTGTGGGATCCGTCCGACCCGGCCGGCGAGTAACGACGGAAGTGCGTGAGTGCGGCAGTGCGTTAGTGCGGAAGTAAAGACGCTGCATCGGGGTGAAGTCGCGGGGGCTGGCGGCCCTGCCCCGCAGGCTGCGCGGCGGCGATAACGGGTCTCCATTCCGGTTGGTTTTGTCCGCGCAGGCGGACAGCGTGACGTTGTAGCCGCGAATTCATTCGCTCCCCGGTTTCGTGCGCGATCTTCGATGGATCGCGCCGGGGCAGGGAAGGCCGATGGATCCGCGACGGTGTTTTTCGTTTTTCCGGCGGCCGGTGCGGGCGCCGCACGTGAGCGCTTCGCGGCGCTCCACACGAACGATCGAACGCGATCGATGACTGCGATCCAAGTCCTGTTCTGGTTCTTCGCGGCGTGCGCCGGCGGCTCGGCGCTGGCCATGGTCACGCGAAAGAACCCGGTGGCCAGCGCCATGTGGCTCATCGGCACCTTCTTTTCGCTCGCGGCCATCTACACGCTGCTGGGCGCCTACTTCATCGGCATCATCCAGATCCTGGTGTATGCCGGCGCCATCATGGTGCTGTTCCTGTTCGTGATCATGCTGCTCAACCTGGGCAACGACCTGGAGGCCGACGTGCGCGGCACCGGGTGGAAGATCATGGCGGGGGGTGCGGCGCTCGTGCTGCTGGCCCTGCTGGCCCGCGTGTTCGCGGGCGACATGCAGGCGCCCCTGGGCAACGAGGCCGGGGCGAGCGCGCTGGCGGCGCAGCAGGCGCGGGACGGCGTGGTGGGAATGATCGCCGTTCCGCTGTACGGAGATTTCATGGTGCCGCTGCAGGCCACGGCCATGCTGCTGCTCATCGCGGTGGTGGGCGCCGTGGTGCTGGCCCGGAGAAAGGTCTAGAACGGGACGATGGAAACCATTCCGCTTTCGTGGTCGCTGGGGCTCAGCGCCCTGTTGTTCAGCATCGGCGTGGCCGGCGTGGTGGTGCGCCGCAACGCCATCGTCCTGTTCATGTGCATCGAGCTCATGCTCAACGCCGTGAACCTGGCGTTCGTCGCGCTGTCGCCGTATGCCGGCGTGCGGGGCCAGGTGTTCGTGTTCTTCGTGATCGCCGTCGCCGCGTCGGAAGCCGCGGTGGGGCTGGCGATCATCATTGCCGTCTTCCGCCACAGCGAATCCGTGGACATCAAGAACTTCAGCCTGCTGCGGTGGTAGGGTGATGCTCTTTCTTCAAGCCGCCGCCGACGCGGCGCACGGAGCCCCGGCCGCCGCCGCACAGGCCGGGCACGCCGCCGAAGCCGCCTCGCACGGCGCCGCGTTCCATCCCGTGCTGCCCTGGCTGATCATCGCGCTGCCCCTGCTGGGCTTTGTGATCAACGGCCTGGCCGCGCTCATCGCCGCGCGCCGCGCGCTCCCGCACGTGCCGCCCGTGGGCGATCCGCACTGGGACACGCACGGCCACGACCACGCGCCGCAGCAGGTGACGTACGCGCTGGCCGGCGCGGGGCACGGGCACGACGCGCACACGCCCAGCGAGCAGGAGGGGATGGACACGGGCACCCGCCCCAACCCCGCCGACCACGCGCACGGCCACGACGCGCACGACGACCACGGGCACGCACACGGCCCCAAGCCGTGGACGCACACCCTGCCGTCGCTCGTGGCGCCGGGGGTGATCCTGGGCGCCTTCGTGGTGGCCGTGGCCAACTGGCTGGCCATGCGCGGCGCGGGCGAGTTCGAGGTCATCCGCGGGTGGAGCTGGATGTACGCGGATGACCTGAAGGTGGACTTCAGCCTGCTGCTGGATCCCTTGTCGATGGTGATGACGCTCATCATCACGGGGGTGGGCTTCCTGATCCACCTCTTTTCCATCGGCTACATGAAGGAGGATCCCGGGTACCCGCGCTACATGGCGTACCTGAACCTCTTCGTGTT
>DASQZE010000045.1:0-27336 GCA_035638875.1 Longimicrobium sp. | reverse complement strand
CCGTGGATCCCACCGTCCCCACCAGGCGGGAATTGGTGCCGCCCGCGCCGTCGTCGTCCGAGTCCACGATCGCGTCCGTGGGACCGCCGCCCAGAAACGCATCGAACGCGTCGGACATCAGCGTGATGGTGATGCGCTCGCCGGCCCGGCCCCGGTAGACGTAGAGATCGAAGTGGGAGTTGTCGGCCAGCACCGGATCCGACGAGGTCAGCTCGCCCGAGAGGGTCTGCCCCGCCCGGATGGGCTGCTGCGCGTGGGCGGGGGTGGCGCACAGCAGCACCGCCGCCGCCATGGGCATGAGAAGAACGCGTATGAGGTTCATGGGGGCGCGGGGGGTGGAGTGTGAGCGGAAGTCACAGGCCGGTACAGCTACCGAAATCTGACACGAGAACCCGTGTCAGCCCAAGGAGTTCCATGCGGCGGGATGATGTGATCGGAAGAGATGGGGCGGAGAGGTGCGCGTCGACGAGAGATTTCGCGAATTCACGCGGTTCGCGCAAGGAGCCGAATTCCCGGTGCCCGTGCGGCACGACGTTCTGGCTGCCGGGCCGGGTGCGATCGTCGAGCCCGGATCGCACACGGCAGCCGCGGCTCACCTCCCCGCGGCTCTTCACGCCGCCAACCGACACTCAGCGCCTCCGTGCCGCGCCCGTCGACGGCCAGGGCACACCCGTTCGGCGCGGGTCGTCACCATCCAGTCCACTGATCCTCGCTCTAAGCCGGCCCGTTCCTCCAGCGCGTCACCCGCGCGCGTCGTTCCGCTCCGGCGGAGAATCCGCCGCCGCGGGGGGGCGGGCGCCGTAGCGAAGTCCGTCGATGAGCAGGTCCACCATGCGCTCGCTGTGGCAGGCGCCGGCCTCGCTGCCGGCGAGGCACAGGTTGCCCACGGCGCGCAGCAGATCGTTGGGATCGACGTCGGAACGGACGGCACCGGCCGCTGCCGCAGCATCCAGCAGCGACTCCAGGGCCGGCCCCAGGTGCTGCTGAAAGTACGCGGGCAGCGGCTCGAACGCGGGATCCCCCGCGTGCAGGGCCGCGGCGAGCCCGCGCTTGGTCGCGATGAAGCGGGTATATCGCCGCAGCCAGGCCGACAGCGCCTCGCAGGGCGGGTGCTCGGCGGCCAGGGCGGGCGCGGCCGCGGCGCAGGCGTCCACCTCGCGGCGAAACACCGCCGCCACCAGGTCCGCCCGCTGCGGAAAGTGCCGGTACACGGTGCCGACGCCCACACCGGCCCGGGCGGCGACCTCGCGCACCGGCGCATCCACGCCCGAGGTGGCGAACACCTCCTTGGCAGCCTCCAGCAGCGTGTCGATGTTGCGCTTCGCGTCCGCGCGGAGGTGACGCGCAGCCCCGCCCGGCGCGTCCGGCACGCCCGATTCGCCCGGTGTTTTCTCGCTGTCGGCCATGGTCCTCAATCCCTCCCTTGACTAAACGGAACGTTGTTCCACATATTACCGGAGCGTTGTTCCGCTTCTGATGATAACGCATCGAGGCGGTACGGACCACCTGAACACGTTCTGGGAGATCGTCATGCAAAGCAAGCTCGTCGCCCTCGTCACCGGGGCAAACCAGGGGATCGGCCTGCAGATCGCGAAGGAGCTCGCCGCGCACGGCTACACCGTGCTCGCCGGGTCGCGCAATCCGCAGAACGGCGAAGCCGCCGCCAGGGAGATCGGCGGGGATGCGCACGCTATCCAGCTCGACGTCACGGACCCTGCCTCCATCACGGCCGCGGCGGAGCGCGTCCGGACCGGGTTCGGGCGCCTGGACCTGCTGGTGAACAACGCCGCCATCTCGCACGCCGGCGCGCCGGGCCAGACGCTCGAGGAGATCATCCAGGCAGGCCGTGCAAGTGTCGTGTCGCTGAACGAGGTGCGCGCCGTGTGGGAGACGAACGTGTTCGGGGTCATCGCCGTCACGCAGGCCCTGCTGCCGCTGCTGCGCCAGGCGCCGGCGGCGCGCATCGTCAACGTGTCGAGCAACGTCGGCTCGCTCACCCTGAACGCGGATGCGGCCTTTCCGTACCGGAACGTGTTCACCCCCGGGTACGCCGCGTCCAAGACCGCCCTCAACGCGATCACGCTCGCCTTTGCGATCGACCTGGAGGGGACGAACATCAAGGTCAACGCCGTGAGCCCGGGCTTTACCGCGACGGCGCTCAACAACTTCCAGGGCGTGGAGACCATTGAGCAGGGGTCCCGCGAGCCCGTGCGCGTGGCACTGGAGACGGACGGCCCCACGGGCACGTTCACGGGTCCGGACGGCCTGCTGCCCTGGTAATGTAGCCGGGAACGATACCGCGCGGCAGCCGTCCAGCGATCGTCCGGAACCCCCCGTGGGCGCGACGCCCGAAGGAAAAAGACCATGCGTGTTTTCGTAACCGGCGCGACCGGCTTCCTGGGCTCCGCCATCGTCGTGGAGCTGGTCGATGCCGGCCACCAGGTGCTGAGCCTCGCCCGGTCGGAGGAAGGGGCCCGGTCGCTGGCCGCCGTCGGCGCGGGGGTGCATCGCGGCGACCTGGAAGACCTGGACAGCCTGCGCAGGGGTGCCGCCATGGCGGATGGCGTCATCCACGCCGGCTTCAACCACGACTTTTCCCGGTTCGCGGAGAACTGCGAGGCGGACCGGCGCGCCATCGAGGTGCTGGGCGACGTGCTGCAGGGTTCCGATCGCCCGCTGGTCGTGACCGCCGGCGTGCCCTTCACGCCGGGCCGCGTCACGACGGAGGATGACGTGCCTTCCGAGCCGGGCGGAACACCCCGGGTCTCGGAGCAGACGGCCATCGCGCTGGTCGCGCGCGGCGTGCGTGCATCCGTGGTGCGCATGTCGCAGGCCCACGACCGCGACAAGCACGGCCTCGCCAGCTTCCTGATCGCGCTCGCGCGTGAGAAGAGGGTTTCGGCTTACGTGGGCGACGGCCTGAACCGCTGGACCGCGGTGCACCGGCTGGACACGGCGCCCCTCTACCGGCTGGCGCTGGAGAAAGGCGCGGCCGGGGCGCGGTACCACGCGATCGCGGAAGAGGGTGTGCCGCTGCGAGAGATCGCGGAAGCCATCGGCCGGGGATTGGGGATCCCGGCCGTGGCCCTGGCGCCCGAGGAAGCCGCGGGGCACTTCGGCTGGCTCGGATTCCCCGCCGGCATGGATGCGCCGGCATCCAGCGCACTGACGCAGCAGCGGCTGGGATGGCGCCCGACCGCCCAGCCCGGGTTCATCGCCGATCTCGAGCGTTCGAGCGCATTCGCGGCCTGAGTCTGAGAGTGTGTTTAAGATAGCCTCCCCGCGCTTGATTTCCTGAGGGAGGCGCCGCCGGAATCTTTGCCTTGACTGGGTCCATGGCGCCGACCGAAGGATCTGGCCCGCATGACCGAGGGGCTGGCATCACGCCGGGAGGCCCGCCCCTCTACCGCGCGGAGTAGATCCTTCGGTCGCGCGCAAAGACCTGTGTACGTTGAAGTTCCGGCGTGCGCTCCCTCAGGAAATCAACTCCGAGTCTTCCATCGCGAAGTAGAATTCCTAAACACCCACTGAGCACGGTCGCCATCCAGCTGGACGGTGCCGAGACCGATTTCCTTGCTCACCAACGAAGACGGCCCGCATCCGTGGCGATTTCACCATGGGTGCGGGCTGTTGTACGTCGCGCGATTTACTGCAAGCAACGATGCAGGGGCCACCGCTCGCCCGGACGTCGTCAGGCGACGGCCGCCTCGGCGAATCCCGTGGACAGGGTCAGGGCCTTCCACTGCGCCCTCTCCTCCGCCAGCGCCTGCAGCTTGGACGACGCGAGGTCGTGGGCATCCTGGCCCAGCAGCAGGTGCAGGGGCGGATTGGGCCCGGCGGCGATGCGGATGATGGCCGCGGCCCCCTTCGCCGGGTCGCCGGGCTGGTTGCCCATCATCTGCTCCTGGTGGTACGCCTCCGACTGCCGTACCAGCTCGTACGCGTCCAGCCTGTCCCCGGGCAGGCGGAGCGAGCCGGACGAGAGGAAGCCGGTGCGGAAGTACCCCGGCTCCACGACCGTCACCCGCACCCCGAAGGGCGCGGCCTCGGCGGCCAGGGCCTCGGACAGCCCCTCGACAGCGAACTTGGTGGCGCAGTAGACGCCCCATCCCGCAAAGCCGCCCACGATCCCGGCGATCGAGGAGAGGTTGATCACGTGCCCGCCACCCTGCGCCCGCAGCTGCGGCATCACCTGCCGGATGACGTTGAGCGTGCCGAACACGTTGACGTCGAAGTTCGCCCGCGCCTCGGCATCCGTCAGCTCCTCCAGGCTGCCCAGCTGCCCGTATCCCGCGTTGTTCACCACCACGTCGATGCGCCCGAACCGCTCCACGGCCGCGTGCACGGCCTCCGCCACGCTCGATTCGGTGCCCAGGTCGGCCACCAGCGGAAGGAAGCCGGCCGAATCTGCGCCCACGGCCCTGCGCAGCCCGGCGACGTCGCGCGAGGTGGCCGCGACCCGGTGTCCCTGCCGCAAAAGCTGCTGGGTCAGCTCGAGCCCGAAGCCGCGCGAGGCGCCGGTGATGAACCACGTCTGATGGGTTTCCATGTCGATGCTTTCGGTGAAGGGAACGTCCAGCGCAGGATGCCGCGCCGTTTGCTCCACAATGGTATCCGCCGCCGAGGAGCCCATCTACGGGATGATACTTGACGGGTCGTTGAATTCAGCTCAATGATCAACACATGATCGATGACCTGAACGCCATGGCCGTGTTCGTCGCGCTGGCGGAGACGAAGAGCTTCCGGCGCGCTGGCGACCGGCTGGGCGTGACCGCGTCGGCGGTGAGCCACACGCTACGCCGCCTGGAGGAACGGCTGGGGGTCGTGCTGGCGCACCGCACGTCGCGCAGCATGCACCTCACGGAAGCCGGGGAGCTGCTGTACGCGTCGGTAGGCCCGGCGCTGCAGGAGGTGCGCGACGCCGCGGCCGCCGTGGGCGCGCTGGGGAGCGAGCCGCGCGGGACACTGCGCCTGCACGTTGCGGGGGCGGCGGAAAGCTTCCTGAGCGGCCCCGTGCTCGACGGCTTTCTCGCCGCGCATCCGCACGTGCGCCTGGACGTGTTCGTGAGCGACGAGCCGCTCGACATCGTCGGCTCCGGCTACGACGCCGGCGTGCGGCTGGGCGAGGTCATCGACATCGACATGGTCGCCGTGCCCCTGGCGAGCGACGAGCGGCTGCTCGTGGTGGGCGCACCGGCCTACTTCGCGCGGCACCCCCAGCCCGCGCACCCGCGCGACCTGGCCCACCACGAGTGCCTCAACTGGCATCCCACGGCCGATGCGCCGGCCTATCGGTGGGAGTTCACGGAGGATGGGCGCGACTTCTCGGTCGCCGTGCCGAGCCGCGTGCTCACCAACCACGTCCCGCTCCTCCTGCGCATGGTGCGCGCGGGACGGGGGCTGACGATCTACTTTGAGCGGGAGCTGCGCGGCGACATCGACCGGGGTGAGCTGGAGGTGGTGCTGGAGGAGTTCTCGACCCCGTTCCCGGGCTTCTTTCTCTACTATCCCGGCCGGCGCCAGGCCTCGCCGCCGCTCCGCGCGCTCGTGGACTACATCCTCAGCTGGCGGCGGAGCGCACACGATGCTCAGCGCGCTACGAATGCTTGACGAGGCGGAGCCAGCAACGCATCGCGCCCCCGCCCGCACTCGGACGGCAACTCCGGCCATGGCAGGCGGGTTGCACAATTGCCGCCATACTTACAGCTTAAATCTTCACCCCTGTGAGATGCAGGCCCCTCGTCCCCTGGTCGGAGCATCGTATGCGCAAGCTGAAGCTGGAATCGCTGCAGGTCCAGTCGTTCGCCACCACGCCCGCCGTGCCACGGCAGCCCGGGACCGTGCACGCCCACGTTCTTGCCGCGTCCATCCTGCTGCCTACCTACGATCCCCAGGTCTGCGGCCCGAACGTGACCGTCGGATGCTCCGAGCCGTCGCATGAGTCTTCCTGGTGCACCGAGAACACCTGCCACGAAGGCTGAACCGCCGGGCCCCCCTGACCTGCCGCCAGCCGCGGGCATCGTCGCCCGGCTGCCGATGGGCATTTTATCCCGGAGATCTGCCGCGCTTACCAACAACGGCAGGCGAGCCCCCCCACGGAGCCCCATGCGCAAACTGAAGCTGGAGTCGCTGCACGTCGAGTCGTTCGAGACCACCGCCGCCGCGCCCGGTTTGCGCGGCACCGTGCAGGCCCACGCGGATTCCGACGAGTCGGTCTGCTTCTGCCAGATGACCGAGGGCTGGGCCTGCGAGACGTGGGATTTAGAGGCCTGCGGCGACACGCAGTACATGGACTGCACCATGGGCTGCACGGATTTCAAAACCTGCGTGGGACCCGGCACCTGCTGATCCAGGTCGTTCCCTCGCGATGGACCACGAAGGGATGCCACACCGGTACCCATCGTCGATTCACACGCGGCGTACCACACAAACCCGCGCGTTTGCCTGTGGCCGCAGACACGCATCACGCCTCGACGGGAGGTTCCCCATGCGCAAGCTGAAGCTGGAGTCGCTGCAGGTACAATCGTTCGCCACCACCGACCTCGCCTCCTCCGCGCGCGGTACCGTGCGGGCTCGCGAGGACCAGACCGCCGATTGCCGGCTCTCCAGGGACGGAGGGGTCTGCCTGTCCCAGGACCCCACCGGCTGCATGGAGACGGGTGGCGACTGCAACCTCATCACCGGGCCGGTCGAATCCTGCCCCTGCTGATCCGCGTCGTTCCGTACTGCTGACACGCGAAGAGGGGATGCCTGACCGTGGCATCCCTTCTTCGCGTTCCTGGCGCTTCCGGCGATCCTCATCCCGCCCGCCGCCGCACGTCTCACCAGGCACCAAGGAACACACGCTTGACAGAGCCGCGCCCACAGCGCATCCTCGTGGCGCCACTCTCTCGGTGTCCACTTGCAAGATTCCGTTTCGCTTCACCACGCAGGGCAACGAGAGCCCCTTTGACAGGCGCGTACCGGTCTGGGAGCTGACGCTTGGGGCGAAAACTCACGAAACTCGATCGTCGGCTGGAGCGCTTTGTCGCTTGGCTCGACTTGCACTACCTCGGCCCCCTGCTCCGGTTCACGGCTGGTCTGGTTGTAGTCGTCACCCCGTTCGCGAAGGAGTACTCGGACACCAAGAGAACGGGCCGGTTTGCCGACGTACTCCACGCGATCGACAACCCCGTGTGGCTTATCCCTTTCGGCCTGGCAGTCCTGGTGCTGATTCCGCTGCAGCACTATGCCGGCGGAGCACCCAGGGTCCGGCTTCTGCGCCGCCTTGGCCGGGTCCACGGCTCGTTCGCCGGCAGTCTCTTGAGTTTTGGTGAGAAGATCGATGTTGCCAGGCAGCGCAAGTTAGAAGATGCCCAGTGCGAGACGCTTTGCGCTGCACTGCTACACCGGATTCGTGACTTTACCGCTATCGGCCTCAATGCGGAAACCGGCCCTCGACTTCGCGCGACCCTGGCCGTCCCCTACTCCACGACGGGCGATACCGTCGACGCGCTTCGAGTGTGGTGCTACGACGAAACCCATGAAGATCGAGGGTTTACTATCATACCTTTGGTGTTGGACGGGAAGGTAGCGCCGGGATCGCCAGCCGCCTATCATGATGGAGGCATGCAGATCATTGCTGATATCCGAAACGTGCCTGGCCCAGCCAGCATTCGGGCTCGTCCGTACATCAGCGTCTTGTCGATCCCGCTGCCTGCCAAGGGTCTGGACGGCAAACCTCTTGCGGTAGTTAGTCTTGATGCAGACGAGCCTGACTTTTTCGACTCGGAGCAGGTGATGGAGCGAATCTACCCCTTGGTCACGCCCGTAGTGAACGCCCTGGGGCTGGTGCTTCTCTCACGCCGGAAGAAAGGAAATGCCTATGAGTTTCCGCCCTGACGTCGGTGTGCGTGGCGTGAAGATCACGAACAATCCGTACGGCGCCTCGATCCAGATCAACGATCGTGACCCGAATACACGGTTTTTACCTCCCGATCCCGCCGAGCTCCGTCGAGCGGTCAAAAATGCAGAAACCGTGACCGAGATGCCCAAAGCGACCCGGCGCTGACGATCTACCGCGGCCCGCTCCTCGAGTGAGGAGCGGGCCGCTGCTTCAATCATCAGAGTGGATGATCCAGCCGCAGAACGGCAGCCCGGGGCTTTCTTCCCGCGGCTGCCGTTGTGTTTTCTCGTCGCTCACCTCGCCAGCCGCCGCACCACCTCCACCGCACCGCGCTTGTATACGGTCAGGCACACCAGCTCGCCCTGCGGATCGATCACCATTCAGTGTCGGGGCTTGGAGAGAGGAGTGTAAATGAGTTATTCTACGGCTACAGTAGCGTGATGTATCTCCTCAAGCGCGAGGCACCTGCCCAATGAAGCGGAACCTGCAACTCTCCGCGGTCATCGAGCGCGAGGGCGACGGCTTCGTTAGCCTGTGCCCCGAGTTGGATCTCGCCAGCCAGGGCGATACGATCGAAGAAGCCCGGGCAAACCTCGTCGAAGCGTTGGAGCTGTTCTTCGAAGTAGCCGACGAATCGGAGATTGCGCGCCGTCTTTCGAGGCCCATCAGCGACGGGGACGACGAGATGCGCGGGGAGTACGATTTCCGTGGCGGCGTACGAGGCAAGTACGCGGAACGATACGCGGGCGGCACTAACATTGTGCTGCTCGACCCGGATCTGGTCGAAGTCTTTCGTGATGAGACGCACGATGACGAATGAACATCGCCAGGCCGAAGCGTACGCGGCGGAGGCGAGCCTGCTGTCCCAGCGCGGAGACGTCCGGGAAGCCGCGGAGCTGTACCGCCGGGCGGCCGTGGCCGAGCGGCAGGCACTCGCGCTCGTGCCGCGCGACCAGGTGCGAACGTGGAACGTGCTCGCGGTCAGCCTCGCGTCGCTGCTGTACAAGAGCGAAGCGTTCTCCGAGGCGGAGCGGACCATGACGAGCCTCCTGGAATCGGAGGCGCTGCTCCCCTGGGCGCGCGAGGAGCTCTCGGAACTGCTCGAAGCGGTCACCGACAAACCGATGGCGCATCGGTAACGCGCGGTTTGGCACACGTTGGCACGAAGAAACGGCAGCCGCGGGCTCACATCCCCGCGGCTGCCGTTCTGTTTTCGCGTCGTTCACCTCGCCAGTCGCCGCACCACCTCCATCGCGCCGCGCTTGTAGACGGTCAGGCACACCAGCCGGACCTTGTCACGCCGTACCTGTTTCTGCATCCTGAGAGCTTCTTCGAGCAACGATTACTAGAACTAGATGGATCGAGATGGGCAAACGCAAGCTGACAGCGGCAGAAAAGGCTGCGAAGAAGCGCAGAAGAGCGGAATTCCAGACGGTGTTCATCAACGGAAAGATGAAGCGCGTCCGCCGCCCACCTACCATCGATGGGATGAGCGTGGACGAGTTCATCAGGCGTAACGCCGACCCGATCTTTCTGCACGAGATGGGCATGTGGGAGCTGATGGAGCAGCCGGACGCCCCTGAAGGGGGTGACCAGATGGGGGACAGGAATGATTTCAGCGGCGGCGTGCGTGGCAAATATCCTGCGCGGCATTCCGATTTCACGCTGATCGTTGAGCCCGATGGCGACGGCTTCGTGAGCTTTTGCGATGAGTTCGATGTCTGGAGCCAGGGAGCTACGGCTGAGGAAGCGCGAGCGAACCTGGCCGAAGCCCTGGAGTTGTTCCTGGAAACAGTGGATGAGGACGAGATCAGGCGCAGGCTCGGCAGAGAGCGCTAGATTTTTTCACCACAAGAACTTCGGCAGCCGCGGCTTACTTCGCCGCGGCTGCCGTTGCCCTCGTCGTTCAAGCCGCCAGCCGCCGCACCACCTCCATCGCACCGCGCTTGTAGACGGTCAGGCACACCAGCTCGCCCTGCGGATCGATCACCATCCAGTGCCGGGACCGCTCGCGCTTCTCGATGGTGTAGCCGGGCTGCTGCGGGGCGGAATCGGCGCTCTTCTGCTTCTTCGTCATCGTGGCCTCCGGTGGGCTTGACCCTCGGCGCCCGGCAGGGCTACACTTCCGGTAGCGGGCGGCCTTCGGGTCTGTTCGCGGTAGAGGCTGGCCGGTCTTCTTCGCGGGAGTAACGGTCAGCCTTTTCTTTATCCCTGCTGGTCACTAATATACCAAACCAGCGGCGAATTGTCAGTATCACTACACTACCAACCAACATGGATGCGGCGAGCGAACGCGCAAGGTTCCGGGACGCAGTTGACCGCCTGCGGGACTCGTGTGGCTACTCGATGGACGCGGTGGCGCAGGAGTTCGGCGTGAGCCTGAACCTCGCGCAGCGCTGGCGCTCCGAAACCGGCCGCCACAAGCCGCGCGCGGACTGGGAGGCGGTGCTGGCGGAGATGGCGGAGCGCGGCGCGGCGGCGAATCGCGAGCGGGCGGATGCGGCGGAGCGATTAGCAGCGGAACTGCACAGGCATCTTAGCAGCCTGGATGGCATCATACCGCGAACCCGGTGAGACACGGATCGGGGCTTTCCGGAGGGGTGGGCTTGGCGGACGACTCCACTCGCACTTTACTGGTTTCCTGCAGTTGCGCTCAGCCTTGGGCCGTTGTCAAACCATCTCGAGTGCCTTCCATACGCCAGGGTGGAACAAAAACGTCTGAGATAGTTCGGGCTTCCCGCTCGGACGAGAAAATACATAATCGTATGATTCCCACGGCTGCCTCCCATCACCGGCTGGCGCACCGATTTTTTCAATTCCGATCAACTCAATTTCGTAAAGAATCTGTATAATTTCAAGAGGCTCAATAGCCGTACTGATCCAAGCGGGCGCTTGGGAATCCTCCTGAAACTGGAGAATGATGCTGCCGATTTCCGCATCTAGTGCAGAGTATGACATCCGACGTGGCTTCCCACGGAACCTCTCAACTAGTGCTTTCAGTCCAGGGTAGATGTACATGTACTCGGCAACAATATGCTCCGCTTTCCATTTAGAAAATTCTTCCTCCGCTCTCAATATTGCATCCGCTTGTATAAGCCTGTAGTCAAGTTCAGCAGCAGCATACAAAGCAAGATTGCAGATTTGAATGAGTTCTCTAGGACGACGCGAAGTCCGAGTGATGGCGAAATCAAGACCATCTAGTCCAGTACCTTCTAAAGCAACAGGAAAGATTGTTTTGATTACCTGCTCCAAATCGACTTTGCTATCCGAAAGTGAGAGAGAGTCTAATGCTCGCTTCGCGATCAGATCTCTTAACTCTCGACGAGACCAATGCAACGTCTCAATATCCGACCGCAGCTTATCTAACTGGGGTAGATAAGGTTTGATGAGATCGAAAATCTCAGACCGGAGGAAAACAACTACATGTAGATTCTCCGCGATCCCTCGTAGTTGGATCGCAGCAGTAAGCAAGGAGATCAAAAACCGATTTGCCATTTCGCTATTATTCCACGATTGATCCAGTTCATCTACATAAACAGTAAGCGTGGTTCGGCGCAACACCTTTTGCAGGTCGGGAACGAGGACGAGGAGTTCATCCATCTTGAAGAGTTTCCCGAGTTCCTCTACCCGATTTGGCTCCAACCCAATCTCCGTTTCTGCAGGGCCAATCTTCCCCTTCACTTGTGAGATTCGTCTCAAATACATCAGAAACCGCTCGAAAAGAGAAAGCTCTCCAGCCGAGTGTCCATGAACAATAAGATATTGCCTTATTCTTTTGAGAGATTCTGCCGTTCCGACCTGGTGTTGTACAGCGGTCCGGAATATCTCAATCAGCAACGTGTATTTCCACGTTGTAATGAACGCTGCCAACTCCGTCGAAACAGGATTTTTGATAATTGCGTCTAAAAGTTCCGTTGCATAATGCTCCGGAGTGATGACCAGAGTGGTCGAATTTTCTGCTGTAAGCTCTTTCAGGATTGCACTTTTCCCACTTCCTTTTGGCCCGACGACAATGTGACGACGATGGTCCCGGATCGCTTGATATGAATGCGTGCTGACGAAGTAGCGACTAAGTCCATCATCTCTCTCAGCAACGTCGGCCCCGAAATCTAAACCTGATTCGCGAAGCCCACCGGCAAGCGCACCAGGGATCTTGGCTTCGATCGACTCTGTCGGATGGCGGATGCGAATATCTCCTTGAGAAATCCCTTGGCGTTTGAGAAATCCTATGATGTGGGGCACTAGTAGGTCAGCATTTACCCGCTCCGTTAGGATGATTTCCGCGTGCGGGAACGCGACCGCCCGAGAAATAAATGAAGCAAGCCGCGGCTGAACGAGTAACCGGGAAAGCATTTTTTGATCGAAAAACTTCCTTGATCCACCAACGATGATAATTCTTATGCTTTCCATTTGGGCCTCGCAGCGGGGGCTTTCGTCACCATTATACGCTACTATGTTGCGTCTTTCCGTTCGCGGAGCGCAAGCTTTTTGTGCAAATAGACCCTCATCGCCTCCACAGCAGACTTCCACTAGCGCTCTCGCCTTGACACCCCCTCCCCCCGCCGGTTAGCTTCACGTTCCCCGAACGATCGTTCGAACGGTCGTTCGATTGGGCCCGCCGGCGGCACGAAGCCGCGGACGGGCCCTCGCGCGCGATGACGCACGCGCGCACCCAAGGAGACGTAAACGACGCCTTCGCCCACCGGCAACGGAGACGAACGGATGGCACGCTACACCGACGAAGAGCTCAAGGAAAAGGTACACAACGGCTTCATCGTCGAGTATCCCGACGAGATGACCGAGGGGTACCGCAAGGCGCTGATCGTTCAGCTGATGGTGCAGGCCGACACGGAGCTCGTCTCCGCGCCGGCGTACTTCGGCGCGGCCAAGGACGCGCCGAGCACCAACACGATGGTGAGCGCCACGGCCATCATCCAGGACGAGCTGGCGCACGCCAACATCGCGTACCGCCTGCTGGAAGACCTGGGACTGGACAAGGATCAGCTCGTGTACGGACGCCAGCCGCACGAGTTCAAGCACCCGTACGGCTTTGACCATCCGCTGGAGAACTGGGCGGAGCTCGTGGTGGCCAACGGCCTGTACGACCGCGCGGGCATCACGCTGCTGGGCGACGTCTTCAAGAACACGTCGTACGGCCCGCTCAAGCGCGCGCTCGTCAAGGTAGACCAGGAGGAGACCTTCCACTTGCGCCACGGCGAAATGTGGATGAAGCGCCTGAGCAACGCCGGCGGCGAGGCCAAGGCGCAGATCCAGCGCGCGGTGGACTGGATGTTCCCCATGTCCGTGGAGTGGTTCGGCCTGCCGGACGACATGAAGCGGCACAGCGGCCAGCTGGACTACAAGCTCAAGGGGATGACCAACGACGAGCTGCGGCAAACGTGGATGCAGTCCACCGTGCCGCTGTGCGAATCCATCGGCATCGACGTGCCCGCGCACTGGAGCGAGGCGGACCAGAAGTACGTGCTGGACTTCGCGTTCCCCTGCGAGTACGACGAAGACGAGAAGCGCTGGCTGTTCGAAGAGGGCGAGATTGGCTGGGACCAGGTGTTCGAGCGGTGGAAGCGCCGCGGCCCGAGCAACAAGGCGTTCGTCGAGGCCATCCAGGACGGCCGCGGCTTCCGCAAGCAGCTGGAGGCGGCGGCCTGATGGCGTGCACCACCTCGGCCGACCGCTTCGGCGGGGACGGGGGCGGCACGGCGCTGCTGGATGCGCCGTCCGCCTATCCCGTGCCCATCGACGAGCGCGTGGGCCCGCTGTGGGACGCCCTGCGCGAGGTGATGGATCCCGAGATCCCCATCTCCCTGGTGGACCTGGGGCTCATCTACGACGTGCGCCAGGACGGCGGCGTGGTGGAAGTCGACCTGACGTTCACGGCGACGGCGTGTCCGTGCATGGCGTTCATCCACTACGACATCCAGGACCGGCTGCAGCGCGAGCCCGGCGTGGAGGACGTGCGGGTGAACGAGACGTGGACCCCGGCCTGGACCAAGGCGCGGGTAAGCCCCGAAGGCCGCGAGACGCTGCGCAAGTTCGGCGTGTCGATGTAGGGAACAGAAGTGCGGAGTGCGAAAGTGCGAAAGTGCGAAAGTAACCGCACCGGGCACTCCGTTACTTTCGCACTCTCGCACTTTCGCACTTTCGCACTCGGTTATGAACGATCCCGTATACGAAGTCTTCGCGCGCAAGGGGCGGGGCGAGCCGCTGCGCCACATCGGCTTCATCAACGCGCCCGACGACGAGCTGGCGCGCGTGTACGCCTGGAAGACGTACGACGAGCAGAACTGGGACGAGATGTGCCTCGTCCCCCGCGCCGCCATCGTGCCCCTGGACCGCGGAGAAAGCCAGTTCGTGACCATGCTGGGCCGACACGCGGAGCAGGAGCTGGTGCACGCCCGCGGCACCGGATCGTACGGCGGCGCCGAAGTGGCGGGAGGCACCCAATGAGCGACACCATGACCGAGACCCGCATCGACAAGGCCGCCGAGCTGCCGGACGACGCCCGCGCCGCCCTCCGCGCGCTGATTCTCTCGCTCGCGGACAGCAAGCGCGTGCAGGGGCTGCGCTACAGCGACCGCATGCTGGGCGCGCCCACGCTCGAGGCCGGCATCGCCGCGTCCTCCATGGCGCAGGACGAGTGGGGGCACGCGCGGCTCACCTATGCGCTCCTGGGCGAGTTCGGCGACGACCCCAAGGGGCTGGAGCACGCGCGCCCCGCCGCCGAGTACCAGAGCCACCCCGCGCTGGACGCGGAGTTCGGCTCGTGGAGCGACTTCATCGCCTGCATGCTGCTGGTGGATACGGCGCTGGCCACGCAGTACGGCGCGCTGGTGGGCAGCCGCTACACGCCCGTGCAGAACCGCGTGCAGAAGATGCTGGACGAGGAGCGCTTCCACTTTCAGTACGCCGCCGGCTGGACACGGAAGATCGCGGCCGTCGCGGAGCTGCGCGACGATCTCGCCGCGTCCATGGGCCGCTACCTGGGCCCGGCGCTGCAGTGGCTGGGGGATGATTCCGCGCCCGCCGCCCGCCGCCTGGTGGAGGAGGGGCTCATGACCGGCGATCCGTCCGCCCTCCGCGCCAGGTTCCTGGCCAAGGTGGGACCGGTGCTGGAGGATGCGGGGTTGGCCGCGGGGCTGGGCCTGTCGCGCGACGGCGATGCGTGGACGTACGGCGGATCGCTGTCGTGGGATGGATGGAACGAGTCCACGCGGCGCTCCGGCGGCGCGCTGGACGAGACGGTGGCCGCCCGCGCCCGCGGCGACAAGAACCGCGCCCTGCTGCTGGATTGATGGCGGATCAGCAGCCGTCGTCCGGCGAGCCGCGGGAGATCATCCCGGAATCCGCGCAGTGTCCGTTCTGCGATGGGATGGATACGAAGCTGCTGAGCCCGTTCGGCGGGCAGATGTCCATGGCGCAGTACTGGTGCAACCGGTGCCGCACCGGCTTCGAGTACATCAAGTGGGAAGACCACGACGACGAGGCCTGATTCCGCTTCCGTCCGATCAAAATCCAACCGGCCCGCCGAGATCCTTCGGCGGGCCGGTTTTCTTGTTCCCTGGACCTGCTCTCAAACGCACGCGTTCCGGAGCTCGACTCGGCTGCATCGGATCGAGCCGTTCCACAATGTGACCGGCGGATGCTCGATCCGATGCACAGCCATCCGGCCAGAGCGCCCTTGTACCGATCGCGAGCGGGTGGAGCTGTGCCTGGGCAGACATCCGCGCAGTGCGGCCACGATCCCGGTCGGCATAGGGCAGGATCATGGCGGTGGGATGGATGCCAGGCTTGGCAGGGCACCTACCTGATCGCGATCCGTAAGCGGGTGCGCGGCGGAGGTTCGGATGAACGTCGGGAATGCGGACGATGCGAATGAGCCGGTTCGCGATGTCGGCGCGTCCTCCGTACACGCCCAACCGAACGCCGCCCGGCCCGGGAACCACGGCCGAATCCCTCCCCGTCTCGTCCAGCAACCGTACCGGCACATCGCACTACGCACAGTACCCAAAGGCTGCAAATGATCGTTGCCGGCTGAGCAAGGAGCACCGCCGCATCAAAACTATTCTGTATCAGCGTACCCACGTTGGCGTAATACAATCTTCTTAGGTCGGTGGCTCTGGGTCCCAACCGAGCATTTTTACCGCCTTCACCCGTGCTTCGGGCGGAGCGGATCGGTACAGCGTTTAATCCGTCTGCTTCACGCAGAATCCGACCTGCCGTCAGGATTGAATTGTACTCACCGTGAACTGAAAATATCGGAAACATCACAGCAGTTTCGAAGAATTCATTTTCCGTTTACAGGCTGAAAACACGCCCTGTGCCTACATTTATAGCTGTGGTGCCAGGTAACAAATTGCGGGAAACACTTGCGCGATGTAAACGGAGTACTTAAGATTGCTGAACGTCAGGTCATATAAGGGACGACCCTCTCCGTTCTCCCGCTTCTGAAATTGTTGGCCCTTGCTGGGACCAAGTTTCAAGAAGCGGCCGCTGTTCGCCTCCGCACCCTAACTTTCGCGGACGGTTTTCACAGTAGTTCCGGCGTGACCACAACCCCACCTTCCCAAGGAGATTCGGCATGGACGTCAAGAAATACGCTACCCTGCTCGCCGTGGTGAACGAGACGCTCGCCGGGCGCAACGAGAACGCCCGAACCCTGCTGGCCGGGCTGGTGGACGACCACCTGGACGCAGGCGCGCACGGCGAAGACCTGCAGTACTACATCTTCGCGTCCGCCCTTTCCAAGCGCCTGGAAAGCGACAAGTCCGCCGAGATCAACCTGTACCTGCGCCAGTTCGAAAAGACGCAGATCTCGCTCTTCAACCTGCTCGCGGAGCACCTGCCCACGGTGGCGCTCGCCGGGCCGCTGGCAAACCAGGTGCTGGCCGGCTACGTGGGCGGGCAGGACGAGGTCACGCTGCTGGACGTGGGCATCGGCTCGGGACGGCAGGAGGTGGCGCTGCTGCACCGGCTGGCCGCCGACCACCTGCTGCCCCGCAAGCTGAACATCATCGCCATCGAGCCGGACGCGGGCAGCCTGCTGGAGGCCGGCAGCGCCCTGGCCGAGGCCGCGGACGCGCTGGGCGTGGAGCTGGACTTCCATCCGCTGCACAAGGTGGTCGAAGAGCTGGACGACGAGGACTGGGCCTTCTTCGCCTCGTTCGGCGCGCCGCTGGTGGTGCTGAGCGCGTTCGCCGTGCACCACGTGCGCTCCGCCCCCGGCCAGCGCGCCCGCGACGAGCTGTTCCACCGCCTGCGCGCGCTGCAGCCGGACGCCGTGGTGCTGTGCGAGCCCAGCAGCAACCACGACTCCGATTCGCTGCTGGAGCGCTTCGAGGCCTCGTGGCACCACTTTGGCCTCACCTTCCGCATCATCGACGGGCTGGACGTGGCCGACCGGGAAAAGGCGGCCATGAAGATGTTCTTTGCCCGCGAGATCGAGGACATCCTGGCCAACGCCGAGGAAACCCGCTGCGAGCGCCACGAGCCGGTGGACGCCTGGGTGCGCCGCTTTCGCGACGCGGGCTTCACCCCCTGCGCGGAGTGGGGGATCCTGATGGGCGAGCAGCCGGACGGCCCCGTGCGCATTGCCGCCCGCGACGGATACCTGGGCCTGGACTACGGCGACGAGACGCTGGTCGCCATCCTGTGCGCCACGACGGGCGTACCGGCGCGCGCGGGTCGTATCAGCCGCCAACTGCTGGAACAGGTCGCCTGATCCCATCGGCGGCGAACGACGGTAGCCGGGCCCGCATGCGCGGCCCGGCTATTTCGTGTACGTTTCAGGACAGTTGCCGATACTCGCGCGCCATAGTGTTCACCAGGCGGCCTAAACCGCGCGCCCGTGTACAGATAAGGATGAACACGCTTGACAACGATGCCGTTCGAACGTTAGTCTATGCGCTCAGTCTGAGACATCGCAGTGTAGCAGCCAGCAATTCAGCGCGGCACGTGCACCGCCGCGCCATGCCTCTCCCGAGCCCACGCAGTACCATGCTGACCACTCCCGCGCCTGGAACCGTGACCCTTTCGCGCCGATTTGCCCCGGACGCCACCGTGAGTGGCGGCAACATCCTTTCCATGCTGGCCGCCATGGGCCCGTTCCGCCGCCGCGGCGAGCAGATCCTGCAAGAGAACGGCATTCGCGACGTGGAGGTGGAAGGGTGGTACCCGCTGGCGGCGTACGTGACCGCCCTGCAGGCCATCGGCACCAAGATGGGGCCCAACACCCTGTTCCAGATCGGCCGGCAGATCCCCAACCACGTGCCGCTGCCCCCGGGCATCGACACGTTCGAGAAGGTGCTGGCCTCGTTCGGGATGGCGTTCGACATGAACCACCGCGGCGCGGAGCCGGGGGCCATCACCTTCCAGATGGCCAGCTCGCGCACGGCCACCATCACCACCGGCACGCCCTACCCCTGCGACTTTGACCGGGGCGTCATCGTGGGCTTCTTTCAGAAGCTGCTCTCCACCCGCGTGACGGTGGAGGCCATGGAGGGCTGCCCCTGCAAGGCGCGTGGCGGCGAGACGTGCACCTACGGCGTGACCCTGCCGCTGACGTAGGCTGGGACGGCGTGGGCCAGGGCGGATCCCGGACGAGACCGCGGCGGGTCGGGACGGATCGGATGGATGCGAACGAGGCGGGCACCGGAACGGGTGCCCGCCTCGTTCGTGTCCCCCACCCCCCGGCCCCCTCTCCCGCAAACTGCGCGGGAGAGGGGGAGACCTTCAACGCCTGGTTGATGGCTCGCGCCGGCAGCGGGGCGCCCCCGACCCGCCCACCGCACGCGTTCCACTCCGCGCACAGAACTCTCCCACGCCCACCCCTCCCCCGAAGTTGGGGGAGGGGTCGCCGGCCGTCGCGAGGAACGAGCGAAAAGGCCGGCGGGGGAGAGGGCTCCCGTCGCATCCATCGCGACGCCCTTCCCGAACGCCTGTCCTTCCTCCGCCCCCATGAAAAAAGACGGGCCCCCGCTGGGAGCCCGCCTTTCTCCATCCATCCCATCGCACGCCACTCATCCGCGCGCCCCCCGGGGGGACGCGCGGGGCGATCAGTCGCGGCTGTTCAGCTTCATGAGCAGGCGCAGGATCTCCAGGTACAGCCACACCAGCGTCACCAGCAGGCCGAACGCGGCGTACCACTCCATGTACTTGGGCGCGCCCATCTCCGCGCCCTTTTCAATGAAGTCGAAGTCCAGCACCAGGTTGAGCGCCGCGATCACCACCACGAACAGGCTGAACAGGATGCCCCACGTGCCGTTGCTGTGGATGAACGGGATGCTGGCCCCGAAGAAGCTCATCACCCAGCTCACCAGGTACAGCATGGCGATGCCGCCCGTCGCCGCGACCACGCCCAGCTTGAAGTTCTCCGTGGCCCGGATGAGCCCCGTGCGGTACGCCAGCAGCAGCACGAACAGCGTGCCGAAGGTCAGCCCCACCGCCTGCATGGGCACCCACGGATACGCCTGGTGCGCCAGCGCCGAGATGCCGCCCAGGAACAGGCCCTCCAGCAGCGCGTAGATGGGCGCCGTGACCGGGGCCCACGTCTTCTTGAAGATGGTGATGAGCGCAAAGATGAACCCGCCGATGCCGCCGATCAGCGCCGGCGCCATCGCCTGCGAGGGCTCCCAGGCCGTCATCACCTGGTTCCACATCCACGCCGCCGGGATGAGCACCAGCAGCAGCAGGATGCCCACCTTGTTGACGGTGCCGTTGATGGTCATCGCGTTGCCCGAGCCGTAGCCCGCGCGGTCGAAGACCTTGTCGTTCAGGGTCGGATTGGACGTTCTCATGGCTCCGATTCGGACTGGATGGGTTCGTAAGGGGTGCTGCTTGATACGCCGGAGGGCGCCGCGGGTTTCGCCGCCCCTCCGCAACACGGCGCCCCGCGGCGCCAGGTGATCTCGATGGTGCTGTACGGATGCCCGCCCGGCTCCTCTTCGTAGGCGCGCGTGCGGGCCGTGGCGCGGTACTCCACGGAGACGCGTCCGTGCGCCACGCCTACCCCCCAGCGCGTCTGCCCCACGAAGGGCCTTCGCGTAACGCGCGGCGGCCCGCCGCCGAACGTGTTGCCGTCCAGGAACAGGTCGTGGCCCACCGCCTCGCCCCGCGCCTCGGCCAGCACGTACACGGACGTGCCCCGCAGCGGCCGCGTGGACCAGGGGTGCGCCAGCCGGGTGCCCGCCCGCAGCTGCGCCCCCGCGTGCGCCGACGTGCGCAGCGTCCCCGCGGAGGCGCCCGCCCCCGCGACCACGTCCATGGCCCGCACGCCTCCCGAGCGCCACTCCGCCAGCCGCCGCTCCACCCCGTAGCGCACGGCCACCGCCGGCTCGAACGCGAGCTGGTGGCTCCACCCCACGGGCTCCCAGAAGCCCGCGACGTGGTGGTAGGCCTCCATCACCGGCTGGCCCAGCGACGGCTTGCCCGTGACGCCCGCCTCCACGGCGAAGGTGTGGCGGGTGGCGGTGTCCACCACGCGCCCCGTCACGGCGGCGTACAGCCAGCCGGCGTAGGGGCGCTGTCCGGCCACGGGCTGGGGAGTGTCCATGCGCGGCGAGTACAGCCGCTGCCCCATCTCCACCGTGGTCGACGCGCAGCCCGCCTCGGCATCCGCGGCCGCGGCGTCGGCCACGCAGGGTGCCGAGGCAGCCGCCAGCCGCGTCCACCCCCGCGATCCGTCCAGCTCCACGGCCATCCGGATCCCGTTGCTGTACTCGTAGTCGGGTCGCACGTCCATGGGGATCCAGAAGTCGTACGCGTCGTTGTCGCTCGTGAGCTGCAGCGCGCGCACCTGCTGCGCCGCGGCGGGGGCGGCCAGCATCAGCGACATGCACGAAAGCGCGAGCAAGGCGGCTCGCGGCATCACGCGGTACGGCATCAGGATCGAACCGGAGGAGGGTACGGCGGCGGGACAACGCTACAATGTGGCACGGGACGCCCGTTCCGTAAAGCGTCAGGGGCGGATCTCGATGGGTGTGCCGTCGGGGACCGCGCGCCAGATTTCATCCACCTCCCCGTCCGTCACGGCGATGCAGCCGTCCGTCCAGTCCATCAGCCGGTGCAGCCGGCCGACCCATCCCAGGCCGTTGGTGATGCCGTGCACCATGATCATCCCGCCCGGCGGCACCCCCCGCGCGCGCGCCCGGGCCGCATCCGCCGAGTCCGGATAGGAGACGTGCAGCGACCGGTGCGCGGCGCTGGCGGGATTGCGGTAGTCCAGCACGTAGCGTCCTTCGGGCGTGCGCTCGTCGCCCTCCCGCCCCTTGTGGCCCGCGGGCGATCCGCCCAGCGATACCGCGTACGTCTTGATCGCCGTGCCGCCGCGCAGCAGGGTGAGCGTGCGCGCGCGCTTGTGCACCACTACCTTGTCGGCGCGGGCGTCGTCGGGGAGCGGGGGCGCATCGGGGCGTCCCGCCCACGCCAGCGCGAGGGCCAGCGCGGCCGCGGCCACGAGGCTGGCGAGTGCGAATCCCTTGCGTCTCACGGGATTACCCTTGTGCGATGTGCCCGGTTCTTGCGCTTGGCGCGCGCCGGGACCTCTGGACAGGAGAGGATGCGATGCCGAAAGGCTGGAACAAGCACGACGAGAACATGTACGAGGCGATCAAGGAGAGCGAGCTTGATCGCGGGATGGACCAGGGGCGTGCGCAGGAGATCGCGGCGCGTACCGTAAACAAGAACCGCCGGCTGGAGGGCCGCTCGACCAACATGCACACGCAGGGCACGGGCAATCCCAACAGCGGCTACGAGGACCGCACGCGCGATGAGCTGTACAACATCGCAAAGCAGAAGAAGATCGCGGGCCGCAGCAAGATGACCAAGGACGAGCTGGTGGACGCCCTTCGCGCCCACTGAGTCTCGTCGTTTTCGCCCCTCCCGAGCGCGCGCCGGACCCGTTCCGGCGCGCGCTCGATTTTCATTGCCGTGAAGATCCGCCCGACGAGCCCCCACCTTGTCTTCCTGAGGGAGGCGCCGCCCATTCCGTCCCGTGCGCCGTTCTCTGGCGCCGACCGAAGGATCTACCGTCCCGTGCATGACCGCAGTTCCGCGAGCCGGAACTCGCCCGCACCGTGGTTGGTAGCCGCCGGTGTGTGAGAAGTCCCGGTGGTTTGGCGGGCATCCGGACCGGCGATTGAAATCGCGGCACCGAAAACGTGATGCCGGCCTTCGCCGACAGGTCCGGCACGGGCGAGTACCGTGGGATACGCGGAGGATCGTCGAGCAAAAGCGGAGTACCGCCGCGGGGCGGGGCACGAGCGCGGGCTGGGTTTTCTCCCCCCTCCGCGCGCAGTTTGCGCGGGGAGGGGCCGGGGGAGGGGCGCCCCGGCCGGTGCACGGCCTCCGCCTCCCTGCACGGGGGCTTGGGTTCTCCCCCTCCCTCCGCGGAGCGGGGGAGGGGGCCGGGGGGAGGGGGCCCTCCGCCGGTGCACCCCGTCCGCGCGATGTGCTGAATGTCCGCCTACGCCTCCACCTACGCCTCTGCCGGCACCTCGGCCTGCACCTTCTGCCTACGCCGCCTCCGTCGCCTGGGCCACCGCCAGCCGCAGCGTCACGCCGCCAGCTCGCGGACCGTCGTCATCCCCAGCAGCGTGCGGCGCACGTAGACGGGTACCATGGCGCGCCGCCAGTCGGGATCCACGATCAGGTTCTCCAGCGGATGGCACTGCCTGAACGCCTGCTGCGCCACGCCCTCCGCCGCATCCGCCAGCCGCTGCCCCACCGCGAGCTTGTCCAGCCCCGCCACCACGCGCGGCCGCGAGCCCAGCGCGGACACCACCAGCGAAATGCGCTGCACCACGTCGTCCCCATCCACCTCCGCCGCGGCGGCAATGGAAAGGAGCGGATAGTCGATGGAGTTGCGTTGGCGAACCTTGGTGTATCCCATCCGCACGTTCTCGCCGGGAAGCGGAATGCGCACGCGGGCCACCAGCTCGTCGCGGCGGCGCACCGTGTTCCACGTGCCGTCGGCGATGAAGAACGGGTCCACGCCCAGTGTGCGGGTACCGTCCGCCGAGACCACGTCCACCTGCGCGCCCAGGGTGATGAGCGCGGGGACCGTGTCGGCGGAATGGGCGGCCACGCACTTCTTGCCCGTGCGCGTCACGTGGCACACGTCGCCGCCCAGCTTGAGGCAAAAGCCCAGCGCCTCGCGCCAGAAGTAGCTCTGGTTGTAGTAGGTGCAGCGCGTGTCCAGGCACAGGTTGCCGCCGATCGTGCCCTGGTTGCGGATCTGCGGCCCGGCCACCTGCCCCGCGGCCTGCGCCAGCGACGGCATGGTCGTGCGCACGAGCGGGCTGCGCGCCACCTCCGACAGCGTGGTGCACGCCCCGATCACCAGCTGCGTGGCGGCGGGCGAACCCGTGGCCACGGGCCGGCTCTCCGCGTCCGCCATCCAGATGCCGTGCAGCTCGCGCACGCCCTTGAGCGCCACCAGGTGGCGGGGCGTGAACAGCCGGTGCTTCATGTTCGGCATGAGGTCGGTGCCGCCCGCGATGGGCATGGCGTCCTCGTGCTCGCGCAGAAAGGCGGCGGCTTCGTCCAGGGTGGACGGGCGGTGGTACGCGTACTCGTGAAGGCGGAGCATCGTGCACGCTGCGGGTGAGCGGACGTCCCGTACGGAAGCCGGGAAGATACGGCCTCACCGCGCGGGATTCCAGATGCGGCGCGCGGCAGGATGTCGGGGATGTGGATCGGTGAACGGGCGGAGAGGCACCACTGCAGCCCCCATCCGAACCCGGCGAATGAATTCGCGGCACTGAAAGCGTGATGTCGGCCTTCGCCGACAGGTCCGGCACGGGGGAGTGCCGTGGGGTACGCGGAGGGTCGTCCCGTCTTTGACGGGAGCCCTCTCCCCCGACGGCTTTTTCGCTCGTTCCTCGCGACAGCCGTCGACCCCTCCCCCAACTTCGGGGGAGGGGTGTGCGAAGGCGGAGACCCGGCGGGATGGACAGGCAGGCACGAGGGCAGGCTTTCTCCCCTCTCCGCGCGCAGTTTTCGCGGGGAGGGGCCGGGGGAGGGGCGCCCCGCCGGTGCACGGACTCCGCCTCTGCAGGAGTTGGGTTCTCCCCCTCCCTCCGCGAAGCGGGGGAGGGGGCCCGGGGGAGGGGGCTCCCCGCCGGTGCACCCAGCCTGCCGGAGTTCCGGATCCCCGACCTACCCCAACGGCAGCCGCAGCACGAACTCCGCGCCCGCGCCGCCTTCCCCATCCACCGGGGCCCCCTGCACCGGGGCCGCGTCGCGCACCTCGATGTCTCCATCCAGGCGCCGCGCCAGCTGCCGGGCGATGGTCAGCCCCAGCCCCGTGCCGCGGTTCAGCGAGTCGCTGCGCGCGTCGTCGCCGATCTGCTCGAACGGGGCGAAGATGCGCTCGCGGTCGGCCGCGGGCACGCCGGGGCCGGTGTCGGAGACGCAGATCTCCATCCATCCCCCCGTCACGGTCCGCGCCTCCAGCCGCACGCCGCCCCGCGACGTGAACTTGATGGCGTTCCCCAGCAGCGCCGTCACGACCTGCCGCAGCCGCTCGGGGTCCGTCTGCACTGTGGGCAGCCCCGCGGCCAAGTCCAGCGAGAACGACAGGCGCTTGGCCTCGGCCTGCTGCAGCAGGTGCGGCAGCATCCCCGGCAGCAGGATCCCCAGGTCCACCGCGGAGTGGAAGAGGGGCAGCCGGTCGATCTCCACCGTGGTAAGCAGCAGCACGTCGTCCACCAGCCGCGCCAGGTGCTCGGCGCACACGCTGGCGCGCTCGCTGGCCCGCGTGGCGCCGGCGGGCACCTCGCCGTAGGTGTGCGTGGCCAGCAGGTGCGTGTATCCCACGATGGCGTTCAGGGGCGTGCGCAGCTCGTGGCTCACGGCGGCAAAGAAGCGGCTCTTGGCGCGGCTCGCCTCTTCCGCCTCGGCCGCCAGCCGCGACAGCTCCACCTCGCGGGCCAGGCGCTCCGTCACGTCGTCGAAGAGCATGGACACGCCGCCGTCCGGCAGCGGGTGGATGCTCACGTCGAAGCAGCGGCCCCGGAACACGCGGCCCACGGGGTAGAGCGCCTGCAGGTGGCGGGGCTCGCGGTCCGCCATGGTGGCGCGGATGGCCTCGCCCAGGTACGGCGGCTCGGACGGAAAGATGCCCCACAGCTCCAGCCCCAGCGCCCGGTCGCGGCGCAGCGACACCAGCACCTCGGCGCTGCGGTTCACGTACACGATCTTCCACTCGCGGTCCACGGCGATGAAGCCGTCGCGGATGGATTCCAGCAGCTGGTCGTACTGGTCGGCCACGCGCTGCTCGGCCGTGGAGTCGCGCACGTGCAGCGCCACCCCGCCCTCCAGCGGCGTGGCGTGCACGGACAGGTGGCGCACGAACAGCTCGCGGTCGTTCAGCAGCGACAGCCGCAGCACGGCGCCCTCCTCGGCCACGCGCACCAGGCGCTCGCGCACGAGCGGGTCGCCCGCCCCCGGGACCACGTCCCAGAGCGCGCGGCCCATCGCCTCGGCGCGGGCAACGCCGAACAGCCGCTCGGCGGCGGCGTTCCAGTAGGTGACGCGGTAGTCGGCGTCCGCGATGCAGAACCCGTCGGCCAGGGCCTCCAGGGCTGCATGGCGGGGAACCTCCACCGATGCAGACACGACGGTCACGGCGTACTCCATGCTCGCGCGCCCGGACGGCGCGGCGGAAAGCGGCGGGACCGCCGCACGGTACGTGCCGCCGGCCGCGCCGGGAACGTCAGACCCGGCGCCGTTCGCGATTGTTCCGCGCGCGGCGCCAGGGGACCGGTCCCGAAAGGGCGATTCTTTAGCGGCGGGCAAACCCCGCCCCGGGCGCCCACGCCGCGATCTCCGGCGCGGATGCCGCCGCCAGCGCGGTGCGCAGCATCACCCGCCCCTGCTGCACGGCGCCCCGGTAGTCCCAGCCCTCGGCGTAGGAATCCGACGGCTGATGGTAGTGGGTGGAAACGAACTCGTCGTACCACTTCTGCCCCCATCCCTCCGGCCGCCCCTCGAAGGTCAGTCCGTGGTCAAGCGCCAGCGCGGGCACGCCGGAGCGCGCCAGGGGAAAGTGGTCCTGCCGGTAGAACATCCCCTGCTCCGGGTGCGGGTCGGGGTTGATGGTCATCCCCTCCGCCTCCGCCGCGGCGCGCACCGTCTCGCCCAGCGAGGAGCGGTCCGCGCCCAGCGGCGTCAGGTCGCGCGTGCGCCCCTGCAGGTTGGCGCCGTCCACGTTCAGCGCGGCGGCGGTCGACCGGAGGGGAAAGAGCGGGTTGCGCGCGTACCACTCCGCCCCCAGCAGCCCCGACTCCTCCGCCGTCGTGGAGACGAAGAGCAGCGGGCGCGCCGGGCGCGTCTCCATCCCCGCGATGGCCTCGGCGAGGGTCAGCAGCAGTGCCACGCCGCTCGCGTTGTCGTAGGCCCCCGCGTGGATGGACTGCGTGCCGTCCGCCGCCTGCCGCACGCCCAGGTGGTCGTAGTGGGAGCTGAGGATGACGGGCTCTTCCACGCGGCCGGGCTCCGCGCCGGGAAGCAGGCCCACCACGTTGGCCGTCCGCACGGATTCCACCTCGCTGCGGACGGAGGCGCGCACGCGGATCCCCGTGTCCAGCGGCCGGAACCCCGGCGTGCCGGACTGCGCCACGAGCGCCGCCAGGTCGTGCCCCGCGCGGGCCAGCAGGTCGCGTGCGACGGACTCGCCGATCCACCCCTTGATCTGCAGGGGAAACTCCGGCGTGCCGGCCAGGTCGAACTGCTGCCCGGTGTTCGACGTCCGCACCACGCGCCACGGGTAGCCGGCGGACGCGTCCGTGTGGATGAGGATCGCCCCGGCCGCCCCGCGCCGCGACGCCTCCTCGAACTTGTACGTCCAGCGCCCGTAGTACGTCAGCGTCCGCCCGCCGAAGAAGTCCGGCGTGGCCTCCGTCCCGGGATCGTTCACGCGGAGGAGCAGCACCTTGCCGCGCACGTCCACGTCCTTGAAGTCGTCCCAGCTCCACTCCGGTGCCGCGATCCCGAACCCGGCGAATACGAGGGGCGCATCCACATCCACCGCCGTCTCCGCGACGCCCGCCTCCAGCACGTACTCGTCCTCGTACGCGGGCTCCATCGCCCCCTGCGGCGTGTGGAACGCCAGCGTGGGATGCGGCGTGAGGCCCACCATCGGCACCTCCTGCAGGTACGACCCGCCCGCCGCCGGCTCCAGCCCGATGCGCTGGAACTGGCTGCGGATGTACTCCATTGCCAGCGTGCCGCCGCGGGTGCCCGGCGCGCGCCCTTCCAGCAGCGGGTGGGCCAGAAAGCGCAGGTGGGCGTCGATGGTCTCGGGGCGGATGCGCGCGAGGGCGCGTTCCAGCGCGTCGGTGTCGATGGGCATCAGTGATCGATGAGGGTGTAGCGTTTGCCGGCGGCCGGTTGGGCGCGGCCGGTATCGGCCAGGTGCGCCATCCTCGCGCACCTGG
>DASQZE010000044.1:0-5771 GCA_035638875.1 Longimicrobium sp. | reverse complement strand
CGGGATTGGAGAGCGATGAAGCCGAGTTACACGGCTGTAATCCAGCAGCGGAATGCGTGGTGGATCGGCTGGATTCAGGAGGTGCCGGGGGTCAATTCCCAAGGCCACACGCGGGACGAGCTCCTGGAAAACCTGCGTTCCGCGCTGGAAGAGGCGGTCGAGATGAACCGGGCCGATGCCTTGGAGGCCGTTCAGGGGGGCGCTTACGAAGAAGTGAGCGTGAGCTTGGTCGCGTGAAGAGGCGGGCACTTCTGGCCCATCTCACGGCACACGGCTGCAAGCTCGTCCGGGAGGGCGCAAAGCATTCCTGGTGGGGCAATCCCATGAACGGCAGCCGTAGCGCCGTGCCAAGGCACACCGAGGTGGACGACCTGCTCGCGCGGAAGATCTGCCGGGATCTTGGCATCAAGGCGATCTAACTTCTGCAGACGGGACTCGCCGCCGCGCACATCACGTGGCGCCTCGATCTTCTTCTCCAACCGAAGCACACGCGATGACGGAGCGGTCCGCGCTGGACGAGGTCTACCAGGCAGTCATCCTCAAGCACTACCGCAGCGCCAGGCACCGCGGCGAGCTGGAGGCGCCCGACGCCGTGGTGCCCATGCGCAACCCGGTCTGCGGCGACGACATCCTGCTGCAGGTGCAGGTGGACGGCGACCGCATCGCGGACATCCGCTTCAGCGGGCACGGCTGCGCCATCTCGCAGGCGGCGGCGTCCATGATGAGCGAGCACGCCGTGGGCAAGTCGTGGGACGAGGTGCACGCCGTGGCCGCGCGCTTTCGCGAGATGGTGCACGGCGACGAGACCGCCGCCCGCGACAAGTCCCTGGGCGACATGCGCGCCCTGGCCGGCGTGGCCCGCCTTCCGCGCCGCGTGAAGTGCGCCATGCTCGCCTGGGACGCGCTGGAAGAGGCCGAGAAGAAGATCGCGGCGGAGTAGCCCGCGCCCATCTAGATCGACAGGACCGGCCCGGCGGAGACATGTACTCCGCCGGGCCGGTGTCATTGATGACGTGCATTATGTATGGCATACTTGACATATAGGATGGCGTGCTTTACGGTATGTACGTCACGCTTGTCTCACTTGATCATTCGCACTGAGCGTCCTGATGGAAACCGCCGAGGAGCTGCTCCTCAAGGAGTACGGAATCCACTTCGTTCGCACGATGCTCATTCTGGGCGCGGTGGTCGCGCTGGCCGTGGTCACCAGGCCGGAACCCAAGGGGGCGGTGTGGAAGTCGATCTTCCTCGTCGCCGTGGCCGCGATCTCCATCTACTTCCTGTGGGGCATGTGGCGGATCATCCGCACCGGGATCAAGACCGACGAGATGGGCGAGGCCATCTGGATGCGCGGCGGCAGCTACGCGCACAGCGCCTCCATCCTGCTCGCGTCCCTGTACGGCCTGCTGGAGGGGGTCGCCGGGCTGCCGCGCGTGAGCATGACGGTGGTGTCGGTGGTGATGATCGTGATCGGATTCCTGGGCGTGGCCGCCGTGCAGCGCAGGTACGCGTGAAGAACCGGCTGCGCGTGCTGCGGGCGGAGTACCGGTGGTCGCAGGCCGAGCTTGCGGAGCGGCTTGGCGTTTCGCGGCAGACGGTGAACGCCATCGAGACGGAGAAGTACGATCCTAGCCTGCCCCTGGCCTTCAAGATCGCCCGCGTGTTCGGCATGACCATCGAGGCGCTGTTCCAGGACAAGGCCGCGGAGGGGTGATGGAGATCGCGCGGGAGCGGCGGGTGGCCCTCCCCCGGCCTCGCTCAGGCTCGTCCACCTGATTCAGTTCTCCCCCTCTCCGCGAGGAACGAGCGGGGAGGGGGTCGGGGGGAGGGGCGCTCCGCCGGTGCAGACAGCCCGCCTCCCCCGCACGATCCATCTCACCTCCCCCGGGGTTTTTGGGGGGAAGTCGCGAGGAACGAGCGGGTGGGGGCGCCGCGGGATGCCCGCTCCCCGCACGATCCCCTCCGGCACGAAGTTTCTCCCCCGTCCCACCACGAAAATCGCCCCGCGACGGCCATCGTCGCGGGGCGATCCTCATCCATCCACCCAACGTGCTAGCCGCGAGTGATGCGGCGGGGGTCGGCGCCGCGCTCGATGCGGCCGGCGAGCTCCAGCAGCGCGGCAAAGGCCTGCTCCGCCGTCGCCTCCAGGTCCCCGATCTCCAGCGCGTCCGCGCTGCCGATGGCGCGCTGCAGGGCATCCACGGCCTCGCGGATGGAGCGTGCGCGCACGGTGCGGTCTTCCGTGCCCTCCGTGGCCGCGGGCGCGGACTTGGCCCAGCCGGAGCGGGCGCGGCGGCGGCGGCGCACCTTGCTCTCGTAGAACGCGCGGCCGGCGTCCGTCAGCTGCACCAGCCCGTCCACGCGCCGCACCAGCCCGCGGCCTTCCAGCGCGCGCACCACGCGCCCGTCCAGGTCGTCGAACGGAACGGGCGCCTCGGACTGGGCCAGCAGGCGCAGCATGTCTTCCTGCGTGTTGTTCACCCGCGTGTCGTCGCCCTCGGCGCTCTCCGGCTCCGGCGCCGCGCCGTTGGTGAAGATGCGGGCGGACGGGTGCGGAATGCGCTCCGGCTGCGTCACGGCGGCCGGCTGCTGCCCGCGCGCCAGCGATGCCAGCGCGCGCCGCCCGTCGGGCGTGATGATGCTGAACCCGCTCATCCGCTTGATGTAGCGGCGCATGGACAGCGTCCGCAGGGCGTCGGGGTTCAAGCGCGCCTCGCTGACGGGCGCGCCCTTTTCCGCGAGCTCCTTGAGCAGGGCGATGTCGTCGGGGGAAAGATCGTCGTCGAACACGGAAAATCCCGGGGGAAGGGGATGCGATGCGGTGGATGTACGTGGGTTCGGTACCTCAACCTACATTGTGCACGCTCCGGATGCCAGCGCGCGGGCGGGTCAATCGTGGGGATGCATCGCCAGCGCGGCCCGCGCCGCTTCCTGCAGCACGCCCGCAGCCGCCGCGTCCAGCCGCACTTCCTGCCGCGTGCCGCTCTCCAGCCGGTACTCCAGCCGCGCCGGCACGCGCACCTGCGGCTGTCCGTACAATCGGCCCACCATCACGGCGGCGGCCAGGTAGCTGCCCTGCGGCGTGGGATGCAGCCCGTCCGCGTACAGGGCCAGGTCCGGCTCGCGCGCCCACGCCTGCAGCCACGCCGTGGCCGCGGGGAGCAGCACGCCGTCCACGGCCTGTGCCGCCAGCGCGTACGATTCGATGGCGCGGTCGAAGTCGCCCTGGCGCGCAGCGGCGGGCCACACGGAGAACAGCGCCGTCTGCCCGCCGCGCTCGCGGATGAGCTGCGCATAGCGGCCGACGTAGTCCAGCAGGTTGGCGCGGCTGTCCGCCAGCGACGACGGGCCCTGCTGCAGCACCACCACGTCCCAGCACCCGGCGCGGATCGCGTCCGCCGCGCGTCCGTCCTCCCAGTGCTGCTGCAGCCCGAAGTCGGGATACGCGACCTCCTCCACGCGCGGCGGCGTTTGTCCGGCGGAATCCGCCAGCGCGGCGAACATCTGCGGCAGCCCGTTGAAGTACGTGAGGCTGTTGCCGATGAACAGGATCCGCTTTCCGCCGTTGCCGCCGTCCGCCGTGCCGCACGATTGCGGGGCCGTGGCGCTGCCGCATCCCATCCCCAGCACCACCATCGCGATCACGGCCGCCGCGATGCTCCGCCCGCCACGCCAGATTCCGATCGTCACGTTCCCCCCCGTCGTCAAGATGAGCCCGCGTGTTCTCCCGCGATGAGAACGTCCGGCGACGCGCCGGCCGCACGCCAGCGGGACGAACGGCAGGTCACCGGGACGAGCGGCGGATGCGTGGGGCGAGGCGCGGCTGGTTCCTATCGGATTCCTGCTTCCGCCGTATTCGCCTGGCCTCGCCGAACTCGGCGAACGACTTCTCGGACCGGACTCGTTTTTCTACCTGATGTGAACGAGCGAGGCGGCCCCTTTCCGGAGCCGCCCCGCTTTCGTTCGTTCCCGCCGGTCGCGTGCAGCCGATCAGCAGAAGGTGGTGTCCGGGCAGCAGGCCGTGCGGTTACACGAGCCCACGTGGCTGTAGCAGTGGTCGTTCAGCGAGCCGTCGTTCGCCTGCACGGTGCCGCGGGCCTGCTCCATGGCGCCGCTGACGTCGAACGACTCCACGGACAGGGTCTCGACGTTGAGCGAGATCTTCTTCATTGGGTGCTCCTTGCGGGAGTGAAAACGCCAGGCGGCGAGATCCGGCCGGCCGAAGCCTGCCGCCCGCCGCCGCGCGCCGGGGGCGTCCCGGCGCAATCCACGACTTTGTCCTGCTCCATCCGTCCAGGGGGTCCCGCGTCGCGCTCTTCGGCAGAACGCCGGCACGGCCGGCTGGACGTCCGCGGCTGCGATCCGTACCGCCGATCAGCAGAGATTGGTCTTGGGGCAGCAGCGGGTGCGGTCGCACGAGGTGTCGCGCGTGGCCACGCTCAGCATCCCCTCGTTCGCCTGCACGGTGCCGCGTGCCATGGGCTCGCCGCCGCCGACCTCGAACGACTCCACCGACAGCGTCTCGACGTCCAGCATGACCTTCTTCATGGCGTGCTCCTGGAAGGGAGAAGCGTCCGCCGGGTGAGTTCCAGGCGGACGCGGGCGGCTCAGCAGAGCGTGGTCTCGGGGCAGCAGTAGGTGCGGTAGCAGGACTGGCCGCGCGTGGCGAGGTCGGCCTCGTGCGCCTGCACGGTGCCGCGGGCCACCGGCTCGCGGCTGCTGACCTGGAACGATTCCACGGACAGGGTCTCGACGTTCAGCGCGATCTTCTTCATGGGTCTTGCTCCTGGAAAGATTGGATGTTTCGCCGGCCGTGGCGTCGGACGCCGGCATCCTTGTCTCCAATCTCTTGCTGCCGCTTTGTTTACGCAACCGGCTCACTGCATTCTTTCAAAATCACCGGGATGGCTCGGAGAGGCTGTCTCGGGCGAGTGGATGGGTCACCGGTGTGCCGCTCCGCACGGGACGGCGGTGGTCACGATGAGCATGGAAGACGCCGATGCACCTCCACCGTAATGAAGCCGCGTGTTTCCTGCCCGGGCATGGCGCTTGCCCCTTCCCCCGCCCCTCGCGGCTGTCCACTTCGTGCACCGCGCCTCCTCTCCGCCGCCACTGCCCTATGCCTTTTTCTCTGCCCCCTACAAGCGGGGCCGCTTCCGCGCGGAAGCTGGACCTGCTTTGCTTTTCGCACCTGCGCTGGGACTTCGTCTACCAGCGGCCACAGCACCTGATGAGCCGCTTTGCCCGTGACCGGCGTGTGTTCTACGTGGAGGAGCCCGTCTTCGGCGCGGACGAGCCGCAGCTGGAGATCCGTCGCCAGGCGGACGGCGTGGCGGTCGTCGTCCCGCACCTGCCGCACGGCGAGCCGGAGCAGGCGGAAGCGATGCAGCGCCGGCTGGTGGACGGGCTGATGGCGGACGAGGGGATCGGCGCGCACGTGGCCTGGTTCTACACCCCCATGGCGCTGGGCTACGCGGAGCACCTGCAGCCGCGCGTCACGGTCTTCGACTGCATGGACGAGCTGTCCGCATTCCGCTTTGCCCCGCCGGCGCTCCGCGAGCGCGAGGCGGAGCTCATGCGGCGCGCGGACCTGGTGTTCACGGGCGGCGCCAGCCTGTTCGAGGCGCGGCGGGGCCGGCATCCGTCCGTGCACCTGTTTCCCAGCAGCATCGACGCGGCCCACTTTGGCCAGGCGCGGGGCGGCGTGGCGGAGCCGGCGGACCAGGCGGGCATCCCGCACCCGCGCATCGGCTTCTTCGGCGTGCTGGACG
>DASQZE010000043.1:0-20280 GCA_035638875.1 Longimicrobium sp. | reverse complement strand
CGCTCGTCTTTACGGCGTTCAACCTGCTGATCGTCCTTCCCAACCAGCTCCTCTTCGTCCCTGCCGAGGCGGCCGCCGCGAGTTTTCCCCCCGAGGAGCGCGCGGGCGTGGTGCCGCACACGCTGCGCGCGGGCCTCCCCGCGGCGCTGCTGGGCGCCGCCCTGCTCCCCGCCTGGATCGTGGCCGCGCCTCGCGGCATCCCCGCCTCCGCCGCCACGGCGCTCACCGTTACGGCCGCCCTCTGCGCCATCATCTCGCCCCTGCAGGACCACCTGCGCCGCATGCTGCACGTGGCCGGCCGGTCGGCGACGGCCATGCACGTTTCCGCTCTGCACCTGGCGCTGGTGGTCTCGGCCGTGGCGGCCGGGCTGCACCTGGAGCGCCACCGCGAGTGGGTGCCGTTCGGCGCGCTGGCTGCCGGCAACCTGGTATCCCTCGCGGCGGGTCTTTTCTTTCTGCGCGGGGCGGGGAAGGCGCGTCGCGGGGACCCCGGCCTCGGAATGGGCGCGCTCGCGCGGCAGGGGCGGTGGCTGGTGCTGGCCAGCCTGATCGGCCCGGCGTCGGCGTTCGTGGTGGCGGCCATCGTGGGGCACCTGGCGGGGGTGGCCGCGCTCGGGCTGGCGGAGTCGGCGCGGGTGATCGGCGGGCCCATGACCGTGCTGGCCACGGGGCTGTGGGCGGTGCTCGGGCCGCGATCCATCCGTGCGGCCCGTGCCCGCATGGACGGCGAGGCGTCGCGGGTCGCCACGCGCTTTCATTGGATGGTGATGACGGCCGGCGGGCTGTACCTGGCGTGGATGGGCTTTCGCTGGGCGCTGAACCCGCTCTCGGTCCTGGTGCCGCGTCCCTACTCCATGCCCGGACTGGCCGCGGCGGCGATCCTGGCGGCCGTGCTCCACGGCGGCGTGTTCGCCCGCCGCTCGGAGCTGGTGGGGCTGGAGCGGACGCGCACCATCGCCCGCATCGACTTCATGGGCGCCGCGGTGCGGGTGGCGCTCTCCGCCTCGGCGGCGGTGGCGGGCCCGTTCGCGCTGGCGATCGCCCTGGGGGGGCAGGCGGTCTTCCGGCGCACGGCCTATCGCCTGGCCCTGCGCGCTGCGTATCGCGCGCCGCACGCCGGCCGGCGCGACGCGGACGATGCGCCGCCCTCGAGCATGGATGCGATGGCGGAGTCCGCGTAGGGCATCGCGCCGATCGAGCCGGCACGCCTCGGCCGGTTGACTGTTTATTCAGCGGATATCCGCCGCTCAGCAAGCCATAGCCCCGTCCCGACGACACCCACATGTCGCCGGACGGGGCTTCTTCTGCCTGTGCGGAAATCGTTATGTAAACCTGAAGGGCTGCGCGATTCTGAAGGAGCGGCGACGGCGGGGCAGTCCACGCAGGTGGACTTCGTGTGTTTGTTGCAGCGAATTCATTCGCCCGGCTGGGGGCCTCTGCTGCATCGGCCCGCTCCAACTCAGGATCGGCTCGGCCTTCGGGGTTCGGACCTCAGCTGCCGGGACGGGGCACACTCGACAGGGCTCAGGAGTGGGGACCTGTCCCGGGCAGGGGCCGGTCGGGGAGGCTGCCGTCGAGCACGGGATGGTTGATCCTTCGGTCGGCACCAGGGACTTCGGCACGGGAGGGAGGCGGCGGTGCCTCCCTCAGGAAAACAACTCGCGTTGACCACAACGCGCACCCGCACGGGCCCCGCCATGTGCCGGCCGAGAACGCATCGCAGTCAACGCATTGAACAATCCGCCATTTCTGCAGAGATAAGATGACACACGTGAGGCGCGGATGCCCCGCAATACCGACCTTCCGCCGAAGCCCGCCACGCAGCTCGCGCGGGCGGACTTTGCGATTTTCCGGCGCAATCCCCGTGGAGCCATGGCACCCGCACAACGACGCGGTCCGTGTGCCGCGGGCATGGTCCGGCGAGCTTGCCCACCCGAGACACGCTCCAGGAGGGAGGATGGGCCCGATGCGCCTCCGATGGCACTCTGCGTCATCCAGGGCGGGGTTTTGCGGGGATGCGGCAAAACCGGCCTTCGAAAATCGCGCAGGAGCGACGATCTTCCATTCGCGAGGGATCCGATCGGCTCCACGGGCACAAATCGCCTCCAGGGCGATTTCGGGGGAGATCGATCGTCGCCCATGTTCGGCCACCGCGAAAACCCCTCATCCGCCACCTCGGATCAGCCGGATCCGGCAGGCAGGGGAGATTCCCACGCGCCGCCAGCGTTTTCCACATCTCTCCACAGGGTTTAGTTTACATAACGTGTATTATACGAAGTGGAGCAAAGGTTGCTAATGGGATACTTCCCATCCGTCCCAAGGAGCAACGACATGGCGCGCGCAATCTGGAAAGGCAGCATCAGCTTCGGCCTGGTGAACATCCCGGTCGGCCTGTTCTCGGCGGCATCGCCGGACGAGCTAAGCTTTCGGCAGCTGGACCGGCGCAACCTGTCGCCCATCGGCTACCGCAAGTACAACAAGGCCAGCGGCGAAGAGGTCGAGGGCGAAGAGATCGTAAAGGCCTTCGAATACGAGAGCGGCCACTACGTGGTGCTCAGCGACGAAGACCTCAAGCGCGCTAACCCGGAAAAGACGCAGACCGTGGAGATCACGGACTTCGTGGACCTGGACGACATCCAGGCCGTGTACATGGACAAGCCCTACTACCTCGGCCCCATCGGCAAGAACAAGGGCGCCATCAAGGGCTACGCGCTGCTGCGCGAGGCGCTCAAGCGCACCCGCAAGGTGGGCATCGCCAAGGTGGTCATCCGCTCGCGTGAATATTTATCCGCCGTCATCCCCCAGGGTGACGTGCTGGTGCTGGAGCTGCTGCGCTACCCCAACGAGATCCGCTCCGCGAACGACCTGGACGTGCCGCAGGGCGAGCTCGCGGACATGGGGATCAACGAGCGCGAGCTGGAGATGGCGGAGCGGCTGGTGGAGGGTATGACGGCGGAGTGGAACCCGGAACAGTACAAGGACACCTACCGCGACGACCTGATGTCGCTCATCCAGCAGCGGATCGAGAGCGGCAACACCAACGCGCCGGATGAGACGCCCGTGGAGGACGTGGACGTGGAGGGCCGCGGCGAAGTCATCGACATCATGGCCCTGCTCAAGCGCAGCGTGGAGGCCACGGACGGCCGCGACCGCATTGCCGCCGACACGGAGCGCCGCCCCCGCAAGTCCAAAAAGGCCGCCGCGGCGGATGACGATTCCGACGCGGACGAGGCGCCGGTGAAGCCCGCCAGGGCCGCGCAGTCCGCCGACGACGTCCCCGCCAAGCCGGCGGCCAGGGCGAGCAAGGCGCCGTCCACCGCCGCGTCCAAGCCGCGCGGCAAGACGGCCAAGTCCGCCTGAGGCGCGCCTGAATGGGCCTCGACGAATACAAGCGCAAGCGCGACTTTCGCGTCACCGCTGAACCAGAAGGGCACGTCCATCCTGAGGGGGACGTGCTCTCCTTCTGCATCCAGAAGCACGCCGCCAGCCACCTGCACTACGACTTTCGCCTGGAGCTGGACGGCGTCCTGAAGTCGTGGGCGGTGCCCAAGGGCCCCAGCCTGGACGCAAGCGTCAAACGCCTGGCCGTCCACGTGGAAGACCACCCCATCGAGTACGGCGTCTTCGAGGGGATCATCCCCAAAAAGGAGTACGGCGGCGGCACGGTCATGCTCTGGGACCGCGGCACCTGGACGCCGGACGAGGACGCGCACAAGGGCTATCGCAAGGGGCACCTTCGCTTTCACCTGCAGGGCGAGCGGCTGCAGGGCGGCTGGCACCTGGTGCGCTCCCGCCGCGGCGAGGAGGGCCAGAAGGAGCAGTGGCTGCTCTTCAAGGATGACGACGACGTGGCCCGGCCGGAGTCCGAGGGCATCATCACCGAGGAGATGATGACGAGCGTTGCCACCGGCCGCACCATGGAGGAGATCGCCGCCGACGCCGATGCGCGCTGGGATTCCAGGGCCCCCGCCGCCGACGCGCTCATCCGCCAGGGCACCCCGTCCAGGTCCAAATCGAAGAAGGCTGCGGATACGGGCGCCAAGACGCCGGCATCCAAATCGGCCGCCAGGTCCGCCGCGAAATCGGCTGCGAAGACTCCCGCGAAATCGGCCGCGGAGACGCCAGGCGCGAAGGGCGGCGCCCGGGCGAAAAAAGGCGCGGACTCCCCCGCTGCCGTGCCGGGCGCGCGCAAGGCGGCCTTCCCCGCTCCGTTCGTGCCGGAGATGGCCACGCTGGTGGACGACGTCCCCGCCGGCGACGAGTGGATCCACGAGATCAAGTACGACGGCTACCGGCTCGTGGCCATGCTGCGCAATGGTGAGGTGAAGCTCATCACCCGCAACGGCAACGACTGGACGGACCGCTTTCCCGACACGGCGCGCGCGCTGGCCGCCCTCCCCGCGAAGACCGCGGTGCTGGACGGCGAGCTCGTCGTCCTCACCCGCGGCGGCACCACGAGCTTTCAGGCCCTGCAGAACGTGCTGAGCTCCGGCCGCGGCGCGGAGCTGGTGTTCTACGCGTTCGACCTGGCGTACCTGGACGGGATGGACCTGCGCGCCGCCGGGCTGCTGGACCGCAAGGAAGCGCTGCGGACGCTGATCCCGGGCCAGGACGGCGCCGTGCGCTTCAGCGACCACATCGTGGGGAGCGGCGCGGAGTTCTACCGCCAGGCGTGCGGGATGGGGCTGGAAGGCATCATGTGCAAGCGCGCCGACTCGCGCTACGTGCACAAGCGCACGCGCGACTGGGTCAAGGTCAAGTGCCTGCTGCGGCAGGAGTTCGTCATCGGCGGATTCACGCAGCCCAAGGGGTCGCGCTCCCACTTCGGCGCGCTGCTGCTGGGCGTGCACGACGAGAACGGCGACCTGGTGTACGCCGGCAAGGTGGGCACGGGCTTCAACGAGGCGCGGCTGGGCGAGGTGCACGCGCGGCTCAACAAGGTGCAGCGCGCGGACTCGCCCTTCATCAACCACGGCCACAAGGGGCGCGGGCCCAGGGACGTGACCTGGGTGGATCCGGAGCTCGTCTGCGAGATCGCGTTCACCGAGTGGACGGACGAGGGGATCCTGCGCCACCCCGTCTTCCAGGGGCTGCGCGAGGACAAGCCCGCGGCGGAGGTGGTCCGCGAGCGTCCCGCGCACCTGCCGGAGGGCGAGACGGCCGCCGCCACGGGGGATGCGGCGAAACCCGCCGGCCGCGCCCGCGCCGCCGAGCGCGCTACGCGCGACGAGCACCCGGCCGCGCGCACGCGCCCGGTGCCCCCGTCCACGCAGCAGTCTCCGTCGCGCCGGCGCGGCAAGGGCGAGGACGTGGAGATCGAGGGCGTGCGGGTCAGCAGCCCCGACAAGGTGCTCTACCCTGCCCTGGGCATCACCAAGGGCGACCTGGCACGCTACTACGCCGCCGTGAGCGCGTGGATGCTGCCGCACGTGCAGGACCGCCCCCTCACGCTCGTCCGCTGCCCCGACGGGCTGGCCGGCGACTGCTTCTACCAGAAGCACGGCGACCCGCACTTCCACGCCTCCATCGGCCGCGTGACCATCACCGAGAACGACGGCGACGCCAAGGTCTACACCTACGTGGATTCCGCCGCGGGGCTCGTGGGGATGGTGCAGATGGGCGTGCTGGAGATGCACACATCCAACGGCACGCGGCAGAACTTCGAGAAGCCGGACCGCTTCGTCATCGACCTGGACCCGGCGCCGGACGTGCCGTGGGCGCGCACCGTGGCCTCGGCGTTCCAGGTGCGCGACCGGCTGGCGGAGCTGGGGCTGGACAGCTGGGTCAAGTCCACGGGCGGCAAGGGCTTGCACATCGTAGTGCCCCTGGCCCGGCGCCACGGCTGGGACGAGGTAAAGGACTTCACCAGGGCGTTCTCGGCGGACCTGAGCGCGCGCAACCTGGGCAAGTACCTCATCAAGGCCACGATCGCGGCGCGCAAGGGCAAGATCTTCATCGACTACCTTCGCAACGGGCGCGGTGCCACCTCCATCGGGGCGTACTGCGTGCGGGCCAAGCCGGCGGCCGCCATCTCCGTCCCCCTGCGCTGGGACGAGGTGAGCCCCAGGCTGGATCCGGATGCGTTCACGCCGGACGCGGTCATGAAGCGCGTGGCCAAGCTGAAGGTGGATCCGTGGGATGGATACTGGACGTCGAAGCAGTCCATCACCAGGGCCATGCGCACCGCGGTGGGGATGAAGTAATGCCGGTTCCCCGGCTTGCGTCTGCATTCAGGGGATGAATTGGACGCGGACGCGCGGTACACTAATACCACCTTCGTCGATTCCCTCTGCACCGGCGGAAAGAACAATCACGCGGAGGGCGCGGAGGAATACAGAGAGGACGCGGAGGAAACCCCTTCTGTTCTCCGCGTCCTCTCTGCTTGTTTCCGCGTCCTCCGCGTGATGCATCTTGAGTGGAATGCACCTGGACTCCCGAGATTTGGTATAAGTCCGCACCGCTTCTTCCATAAGGAAACGCGGAGACCCTCCTGGGAGGATCTCCGCGTTCTTCGTTCGTTTCCTTCCCTGCCCTGCCGGCGCTTTCCCGTCAGGACGCCGCGATCTTGCCGGCGAACTCCACCAGGCGCCGCGCCTGGTAGGCGATGGAGGCCTTCGTGGCGTCGTCCAGGCCAGCGCCGGCGGCGGAGAACGTGGTGCCGTACGGGTTGCCGCCGCTGGCGTAGATCACCGGGTCCGTGTACCCCGGCGGCACCAGGATGCAGCCAAAGTGCATGAATGTCACGTACATGGACCAAAGCGTCGTTTCCTGCCCGCCGTGGGCGTTCTGCGCGCTGGTCATGGCGCTGGCGGCCTTGTTGGCCAGCTTGCCCTGCGCCCACAGCGGCCCCAGCTGGTCGATGAAGGCGCGCATCTGGCTCGCCATCACCCCGTAGCGGGTCGGCGCGCTGAACAGGTACGCGTTGGCCCACTCCATGTCCTCGGGCCTGGCCTCCGGCACGCTGGCGGTGTGCTCCGCGTGGGCGCGCCAGGCATCCTGCCCGTTCACCACCCCCTCCGGCGCCGTCTCGCGGCACTTCACCACGCGCACCTCGGCGCCGGCCGCGCGCGCGGCCTCGGCGGCCGTTTCGGCCATCGCGTGGTTGGTGCCGTAGGTGCTGTAGTAGACGATCAACAGCCGAACGTTTGCCATCATCCCCTCACCGAACGAATTGTCTGCGACGAGCGCCGCCGTCCGCTCCGCAACGCCGGCCCGTGGATCCCCCGCCCCGTCCGCGCCACCCGCCGCGCAGTTCGGGAACCGGGTCGCGCGATCGGGCGCAAACCCCGCGCCGCGCCGGAGAAACCGGGCGGGGTGGATGACGGGAATCAGCCCATACGAAGCCGCCGCCCGAATCCGGGGCGGCGGCGTTCGTCATTCGGCCGATCGCTACGGTTTCGGCGCGGCGATCGTCTCGACCCGCTCGAAACCCGTTGCGGGAGCGGTTCCGCCGTACAGGTATGGATGCGCTTCCTCCACCTGCGGCAGCGGCTCCAGGATGTCGATGGCGCACCACACGGGCCTGTCGGCGCACCGTGCCTCCACCTGGACGATGTAGTACGCGCGGTTCCCACCCAGCAGCGAGCCCTGGACCGCCGCGACGGCCTGCGCGCGCTGGGCCGCCGTGGTGCGCGGGGGCGAAACGCGGCCAGCACCAGGTTTGCGGGATAGGGGACGCTGGTGCGCTCGTGCACGATCACCAGGTTGGCACGGTCGAACAGCGCCTGGACGGAGTCCTCCGGGATGCTCCATTCTGCCGGCGGCATATCCGGATGCCCTGCGCACCCACGCGCGGTGCGGCCGCGCACGCGCCGCCGGCGCACGCCCACAGCACCCCCGCCACCGCCCAATCCGCTCGCATCCAGGTCATTCCGTGCATTCCCCTGCGTTCCATCTCCATGCCTCTCCCCGCGTCTGCGGGAGATGAAGGGCAACGACGCCCATCCGCCCGCGGCCGTTCCGTTGTCGGCGGAGGCCGACAGTGTGAAGTTGTAGCCGCGAAGCCGCGAATTCATTCGCTCCCGTCTCCCGTCTCCCGTCTCCCGTCTCCCGTCTCCCGCGGTCCGGGTCGATCGCCTCGCCCGCCTCTCGCCCGTCGTGCCGCTCTCCCCTTCCCCGCGGTGAGATTTCTTCTCCCCAAACGCAAAGCCGCCGCCCCGGAGTCGAGGGCGGCGGCTTTCGTCCATCTGGTACAACGGCCGATGGGGCTTACGGCTTGGGCGCCACGAGGGCCTCGAGCCGTTCCATGCGGGCCTGCAGGTCCGCGATCTGGGCGGCCTGCGTGGCGTTCTCGGCGCGGAGGGCCTCGTTCTCCGTGCGGAGGGCGTCCGTGCGCGCCGTGAGGGCCTGCACCGCCGCCATGTTCACGCCGTCGATGTCTACCGAGTTGATCATCAGCGGGTTCTCGCCCAGCCCGAACGCGGCGTGGAAGTCCTGCGCCATGGGGCCCATGTGGCGAATGGACGCTTCCTGCGTGCGGTAGTTCCAGGTGCTCACGGGCACGTTGCGCAGGCGCGCCAGGATGTCTTCCCCGTCCAGGCCCAGGAAGTTGTCCTTGCGGTTGCGGTCCGACACCGCGCTCCACCCGCTGCCGCCCGCGGCCAGTTCCACGCCGGCGGTCAGGTTCTGGTTCGTGAACATCTTGATGCCGCCGCAGCCGCGCACGACGAACTGGTTGTTGGCGGTGGGAAAGACGGAGTCCGACGAGAAGCTGGCGCAGCCGTCGCCCAGCACGATGCTGCCCTGCCGGTTTGCCGTGCGCGCGTTCTTGCCGATGGCCACGGAGAACTGGCCGCTGGCGCTGTTCTGCAGGCCGATGGCCACGCCGAAGTTGCCGTTGGCGATGCTCGGCCCGATGGTGATGGAGGCCAGGCCGCCGGCGATGGAGCTGGGCCCCAGCGCCAGGGCGTCGTCGTTCGTGGCCTGCGCGCCGCTGCCGATGGCCACGGCGCCTACCGCCGAGGCCGTGCCGTTGAAGGCGAACGCGCGGTCCGCGCTGGCCGTGCCGTTGTTGCCCAGGGCGACCGACTCGTCGCCGCTGGCCGTGGTGGCCAGCCCCGCCGCGAACGAGTAGTTGCCGCTCGCGCGCGTGTTCTGGCCAAAGGCCGCGGAGCCGAAGCCCAGGCTGGCCAGGTTCCAGTACGTGCTGCCGAAGCCGGTCACGTTGCCGGCCCGGAACGCGGCCTTGCCGCCGAACCACATCACGCGCGAGCCGGCGCCTTCCAGCGGCACGCCGCCGGCGCCCACGGCGGCCTCGTTGCCGTCCCAGGTGCCGGTGGACACGAGGCCGCCGTCGGAATTCACGCGGAACCGCAGGGTGGAGCCGGACTCGGCGTACACAAGGCTGTCCGTGGTCTGCGCGGCCGCGGGGGCCGCCGCCACGGCGGCCAGGAGCAAGGCTTGGAGAGTATAGCGCTTCATCGTGAGTCCCGGTGAGCTAGGTGAGTCGGGCGAACTGCGTGCCGGATCCAGTCTTTCAAAGAGGGGACGATGCCGAACGGGGAGACGATGTCGTCTCCCCGTTCGCCGCCGCCCCCGGTCGTCGTTACGGCCGCGGCGCAGCCGTGACCAGCGCCTCCAGGCGCTCCATCCGGGCGCGGAGCTCGGCGTTCTCGGCCTCCAGGGCCTCGATGCGCTGCTGCTGTGCCAGGGTGCGGGCATCCAGCGCCTGCGCCGCCGCCAGCGCCACGCCGTCCGCGTCCACGGTGCCGATGGTCACGTCATCCTGGCCCAGGCCGAACGCGGCGCGGAAGTCCTGCGCTGTGGGTCCCAGGTGGCGGATGTCGTCGCGGTCCGTGCGGTAGCTCCACGACGAAACGGGCATGGAGCGCAGCCGCGTGAGCACGTCCTCGCCGGCCACCCGCTCGAACAGGTGCTTGCGGTTCACGTCCGACGTGTTGGTCCACACGCCGCTCGTGGAGAGGTAGGCGCCCGTGCTGGTGCTGATTACGGCGTTGGCCTGGCCCCAGTTGCTGGTGACGGAGCCGGACTGGATGGTGACGCCCGTGCTCAGGTTGCTGCTCGTGAAGATCCGGAAGCCGCCGCTCGTGCGCCAGTTGGCGGAGTGGTTCACACCCGCGCGCAGCGTGTCGACGCTGGAGCGGTCGGAGAACACGAACGAGCCCTGGCGGGCGTTGGTGTGCGCGTGGTAGCCCAGGGCAACCGACGCGGCGCCCGAGGCCGTGTTGTCCTCGCCCGCGGCGAACGACGACTGCTGGGCGGCGGTGCTGCGCAGGCCGAACGCGACCGCGTTGCTCGCGCTGGCGCGCACGTCCTGCCCAATGGCCACGGAATAGTCGCCGATGTTGGCGGCGTCCCACTGCGTGCCGTTGATGCCGCCGGCGCGGAACGCGCCCTTGCGCGGGTACCACATCATCCGCGTGCCAGCACCCTCCGCGGGGATGCCGGTACCGGACCCGTCGCCGTCGTACGTGCCGCCGAAAAGGGCGCCGGCATCCACGTTCACGCGGAACAGGCCCTGCCCGCCGCTGCTCACCGCGAACGCGCTGTCGGGGGTCTGCGCGTGGGCCGCCGAGGCGCCCAGGACCAGGGCGCCAGCCGCCAGCGCGGAGCTGAAGATCGTCTTCATCGTATGTCTGCCCGTGCGTTGGAGGGGTGAGGTCAGGGGATGGAGATGGAGAGGGGGTTCGCGCCGCTCACGACCAGCGAGCCGTCGCTGATGGACACGGCGGCGGAGGCCGTCGTGGGCCGTTGCAGCGTCGTCCCGCCGCTGAGGCGCACGCCGGGCAGGTTGCCGCCCAGCAGCACCCCGGAGCCCCGCATCCAGAGCGTACCGCCCGTGATGGTACCCAGGGCGTCCACGTTGCCCCACGCCGTGAGCGTCTGGCTGTTCAGGGTCAGCGAGCTGCCGGCGCCCACGTTCAGGTCGGTGACCTGCACGTCGCTGGTCAGGACGGGCATCCTGCCCGAAAGAACCAGGGAAATCGTGGGAATGAGCACGGAGCTGGCCGAATCCGGCGCCACGCCGGCCTTCCAGTTGGGCCCGTAGGACCAGACGGTGCTGGAGTCGCCGGTCCAGGTCCGGTCCGCGAAGTCCAGGTCCTCGTCCGGCTGGTCCGCCTTCACCAGGACTACGAAGCTGAAGCTCGTGCCGGAGCCCGGGATGTTGAACACCCAGGTCATGGGCTGCGAGATCTCGTTCGGCTGCAGGACCTCGTTGTAGAGGAAGTACGGCCTGGGCTCCCCCGTCATGAAGATCTCGTTGCCCGTGGGGTTGGCCACCGTGACCGGCTCCGTGGGCCCCTCGGAGATGAAGACCTTGATGCCCGTCGCGCTGCCCAGGCTGTCGAGACCCAGGGCCTGCTGCGTGAGGTTCTGGATCGTGACGTCGGTCTGGAAGGTGGAGCCGTCGGACACGTTGTTGGTGTTGGCCAGCTTCACGTGCCGGTTCTGCCCGCCCACGATGCGCGAGAACGACGCCGCCGACCCCGCCGCGGCGTCCTCGGACGTGCACGACATGGTCGCGGCCTGCGCGTCTACCGTGCATCGGAGGGCGGCGAGCGTTTCCGACGGCGTGGACGGGTTCACGACCGGGCCGACCGGGTTGCTGTCCGTGCACGCGGCCGCGAGCAGGGGCAGCAGAATCAGAGCCGCGCGCGAGCGCGGCCGGAGCCTATAGGAAGTAAGCATATGCGAGATGCCGTGACGGGGAGGGGGCCAGCGAGCAGGGACGAACCCAATACAACCCAAGCAGGAACACGAATGTAGCACATTCTCGGGTAAGATCAACCTATGATCCTCACCATCGCGCCTCTTCCGCCGATTCGCGGAGACGAGCAAGGATGCAAGTTATCCTACGTTAACACGGACGAATGCATCCAGCCGGGCTGGGGACTGAACCGTTGACATCCGGTGCACGCACGTTTACATCTGTAAACATGGAGGATATCAAGAGCCGGATCGTCGGGGCGGCACGGGCGCTCTACTTCGAGCGGGGGCCGGACGCGGTGACCATGCGTGCGGTGGCGGAGCGCGTGGGGGTGACCGCGACGGCGCTGTACCGCCACTTCGCGGACAAGAACGCCATCCTGGCCGAGGTGATGGGCGAGGGTTCGCGCCTGCTCGGCAGCCACCTGTTCCGCGCGCTGGAGGCCCCTACCCCGTTGGAGCGCCTGCGCGCCACGGCCAATGCGTACCTGGACTTCGCGGCCACGCAGCCGCAGGCCTACCGTGCCCTGTACGAGCCCGGCGAGGTGCAGGAAGGCTCGCCCATCCAGCTGCAGCGGGGCGCCATGCGCCGCTTTCTGCGCGATCGCGTGCGCGAGGCGATGGATGCCGGCGTTGTGGCCCCCGGCGACCCGGACGGAACCGCGCTTTCCGTGTGGGCGACGCTCCACGGCCTCGCCTCCCTGCACCACGCGGGCATCACCCGTCTGGAGTGGGTGCGTGAACGCACGTTAACCAACATGATCGAAGGGATCCTGCTTCCGGTAGATGCGGTGAATACGTGATAACATCCGTTAACAAGCACCGCCGTCACCCCGAGAGAATGAATTCGCCCGCTGGAATCGCGCAAAATCCGCCTTCGCGGACTGCGTCTCTGCGGCCGCTGTCGATCTCCCCGTTTGGCAGCGTGAGTCCGCCGTACAGCAGTTGAAGCCTCGTTCCGCGAGCGCCAGCGAGCGGAGACGGGGCTTACCGCTGTCCCAGCGGCGGCTTTAGCCGCTCCGGACGGACGCCGGCTCCCGCTCACCCTTCCTGCCCTGTGCCCTCCGCATCCCCCCTGCCCTCCGGCCGCTCCCTGGGCATCCTGCCACCTCCTGCCTCCTACCCTCCGGAGCTCCTGTCGGCCTCCATGTCCGGCTCCCCTGCATCCCCGGCCACGACGCAGAAAGGTCCGCCCCCGCGCATCGGCGGAAGCGGACCTCGTCGTTACATCGGTGCAGCGGAGGATGATCCGCGTTCAGCCGAACCGCAGTTGCTGGCTGTCCCCTGTACCCTGTCCCCCGTAACCCGCGGTTCCTCCCTGCCCCGCCCGTGCCGGAAACCCTAGTTCGTCCGGTACCGCTTGCTCACCTCGTCCAGCCGCTTTCGCTCTTCGTCCGTGAGCGAGGCCAGGCCGTTCGCCGAGATCTTGTCCAGGATGCGGTCCACGTCGTCCAGCAGCTCGCGCTCGGCCTTGGCCGAGCGGGCCGGCACGGGGCGCGTCTGCGTGGCCGTACCGGCGGGGGAAGACGCCGCGGCCACGGGCTTCTTGCCGCTCCACGGCACCAGGGCCATCCCCCGCTTCTGCTGGCGCTTGCGGGGAGCGCTGGGCACGTCGCCCCAGCCGCTGGGCGCCCACGGGCTCTTGAGGTAGGCGATGGCCGCCACCGCGCCGCCCAGGTGTGCCAGCACGGCCACGCCGTTGTTGGGCGACCACAGCATCAGCACGTTGATCGCCCCCAGGATGCCCACGAAGTACTTGGCCTTGATGGGAAAGATCCCCCAGACGTGGATCTCCATGTCCGGCCAGATCATGGCGAACGCCACCATCAGCGCGAACGTCCCCGCCGACGCGCCCACGATGGCCAGCGCGGGCTGCAGGACGAAGAACAGCACCGACAACACGGCCCCGCCCGCCACCCCCACCAGATAGAACTTGATGAAGTCGCGCGAGCCCCAGCGGTTCTCCAGCGGCGCGCCGAAGAAGTATAGCACCAGCAGGTTGCCCAACAGGTGCCAGATTCCCGCGTGGACAAAGCTGTACGTGAGCAGCGTCCACGGCGTCGTGACGAACGACAGCGGGCGGAACGCCAGGTACTGCATCACGGGGATGCGCGCGATGTTCTCCAGCACGAACACCGCCAGGAACACGGCCGTGTTGGCGATGAGCAGGCGCTTGACCCAGGGGGTCATGGACGACCCGCCGAAGCCACCCCCGTAGGAATCCCGGTAAGCCATTGCGTGTGAGAAAAGCGTGCTGCGGGAACGGCTGCACGGCCGGCGATACCCGGCCCGTGCCCTCTCTACACCGGTCCCGCGACTCCGGTCCGCGCTCCTTAGCGGCGCGCCGCGGCCTGGTTCACGATGCGGTCGCACAGCTCCGGAAAGTCGATCCCCACGGCCGCCGCGCCCTTGGGAAGGAGGCTCGTAGCCGTCATCCCCGGGAGCGTGTTGGCCTCCAGGCAGAACAGCTGCTCCTTGGCCAGGATGAAGTCGATCCGGGCGTATCCGCGCAGCTTGAGCACCTTGAAGGCGCGCAGGGCGTACGCCTGCACCTGGGCCACGACCTCCTCGTCCAGGGGCGCGGGGCACAGGTACTCCGTCATCCCCGGCGTGTACTTGCTCTCGTAGTCGTAGATGCCCTTCTTGGGGCGGATCTCCACGGGCGGCAGCGCCTGCTCGCCCAGGATGCCCACCGTGAGCTCGCGCCCCTTGGCAAAGCGCTCGATCATCACCTCGCGGTCGTGCTGCGAGGCCTCGCGCACGGCGGCTTCCAGCTCCGAGCGGTCGTTGACCACGTGGATGCCCACGCTGCTCCCACCCCGCGCCGGCTTTACGATGCAAGGCAGCCCCACCAGGTCCTCGATGGTATCGGGATCGTAGCCGTACTCCGGCGCGCGGGCCACCCGCCAGGGCAGCGTGGGCACCTGCGAGTCGCGCAGCAGGCGCTTGGTCACGTCCTTGTCCATGGCGATGCCGGACCCCAGCGGCCCCGAGCCCGTGTACGGGATGCCGATCAGCTCCAGCAGCGCCTGCACGGTGCCGTCCTCGCCGTCGCCGCCGTGCAGCGCCAAAAAGGCGATGTCGGCGCTGCGCAGCTGCTCCACCTGCCCCAGGTCGAAGAGGGGGAGCGCGCGGTCCAGGTTTTCCGGCGGCGCGCTCTTTACGCCGCCCGGCAGCAGGTCCTGCTCCTCGCCGCCGGCAATGAAGCCCGCGGCCGTATCCACCACGGCAACGTCGTGCCCGCGCTCGCGCAGGGCCTTGGTAATGGCCAGCCCCGACGCCAGCGACACGTCCCGTTCCGCACTCGTTCCGCCCATCAGCACGGCGATCTTCATCCAGCCATCTCCCGGTTCTGCTTGCCTGTGGACCTCGTGGACATCCGTCGACCACGCGCAACGCAGGAAGCATACGCGGGCGCCGCGGCCGGATTCGCAGAAGGGGGATACGGAGGAGCGGCCGCGGCGGATTCGGGGTGCGGCGAGCCGGTCGATCAGCGTCGGCGGCGGGCCTATGGCGGATAGCGGATAGCGGATAGCGGATAGCGGAATGGCGGGTCGGTCGGCGGATGGTGGCTGACCCGGTCGGTCGGCGAATCAGGCCCGTCAGGCGGGGTCAGGCGGGGTCAGGCGGGATCAGACGGGTCAGGCGGGGTCGGGCGAATCCGCGATGCAGCGGATCAGGCGCGCCAGGCGAAACAGCGGATCAGGTGAATGGGCGATGGGCGATGCGCGTTCCAGGTGTAGGATGCGATCGGGAAGCGGCCCCAGTCCTCCGTCCAAGCGGTTGAAACCGCGGCTGGAAAGTCACGAAGTCCGCCTGCGCGGACTGCGCCCGCCGAGATCGTGCACGATCGGGCTCGGCACCGCCCGCCGTCGCCGGTCCGAAAAGCACGAGCACACCGGGTTCCCGATGCACCGCGTGGCACCCGCCCGTGCCGGACAGTCCGCGCAGGCGGACTTCGTGTGTTTGTTGCAGCGAATTCATTCGCCCGGCTCGGGGGTGGCCTGGTGCCCTCGGAGCCGTCCTGTGATTCCAACCGGTGGATAGCCCGGCCCCGTGCTCAGCCACCGTCGATGTCTTCAGTTCCCTCGCCCGACTCCAATCTGCACACATCTGCAACGGGGGCACTGGCCCCGGGGCGGCGGGGGTGTCAACTTGCTGCGCCCGCGCGGCGGGGATCGAACTGAATCAACCCGCAGACGAAGCACCCGATGTCGAGCAACAACCTTCCCGAAACCGAGTGGATCTGGCACGACGGCCAGTGGATTCCATGGCGCGAAGCCACGGTGCACGTCCTCGTCCATTCCCTGCAGTTCGGCTCCTCGCTGTTCGAGGGCATCCGCTGCTACGAGACGCCCGACGGCCCCGCGGTCTTTCGCCTGGACGCGCACCTGCGCCGGCTGAAGGACTCGTGCAAGATCTACCGGATGGACATCGCCGACCGCATGGCCGAGATCACGGCGGCGTGCACGGAGATCGTGGCGCGCAACACGCTGCGCGAGTGCTACATCCGTCCCATGGTGGTGCGCGGCTACGGCTCCGCCGGCCTGTCGCCCGTGGGGAGCACGCTGGAGGTGTACATCGCGTGCTGGCCGTGGGGCACGTACCTGGGCGAGGGCGCGCTGGAGGCCGGCGTGGACGTAAAGGTTTCCAGCTGGCAGCGGCAGGAGCCCAACACCTTTCCGTCGGGCGCCAAGGCGGCGGGCAACTACCTCAACTCGCAGCTGGGCCGGCTTGAGGCCATCGAGGACGGCTACGCCGACGCCATCGCGCTCGGGCCGGGCGGCCTGGTGAGCGAGGGCACGGGGCAGAACGTGTTCCTGGTCCGCGACGGTGCGCTCATCACCCCGTCGCTGGACGGCACCAACCTGAACGGCATCACCCGCGACAGCATCATCCGCATCGCCGAGGACCTGGAGCTGCCCGTGCGCGAAGCGATGGTGGCGCGCGAGTGGCTGTATACGGCGGACGAGCTGTTCTTCACGGGCACGGCCAGCGAGGTCACCCCAATCCGCAGCGTGGACCGCATCCCCGTGGGCGAAGGGCGGATGGGGCCCATCACGCGCCGCATCCAGCAGCGCTACCTGGAGATCGCCCGCGGCCGTGCCCCTGACACGCACGGCTGGCTGACGCACGTTCCCGAGGACGCCGGCGAGCCCGTCGCGGTCTGATCCGACGGACGACGTGCAGCCTGCCGGCGGGCGGCCAAGAACCGAGGAAACGGAGAACCGCAGCGTCCACCCACGGGCGCTGCGGTTCTCGTTTTGTGGGACGGGGATCACGAGACGCTCGGGCCAAGCCGGTGGCTCCCGAGGTCCAGGGCGCGGATCACGGCGTTCGGTGGCTCGCCATCCGCGAGAATGCCGTGCATCGCCTGCCGGGCCGCATCGCGCGCGAAGGCGTGAAGTACGCTTTCGCTGAGCGCGTCGAGACGCGCCTGCAGGCCGTTGATCTGGCTGGACAGCTCCGCGCGCTCGCGAACGTGGTCCAGCTGCATCTGCTGCATCCGCTCGTCGATCCGCTGGACGGCCGTCCTGACCTCCGCGACGACGGTGCCGGTCTCCCGGCTCAGGCTCTCGAACCGGACGGTGGTGGTGATGATCTCCTTATACAGGTCCGCGACTCGCTGGCCCAGGTCGGAAAGGCTGCTCATCGGTACTCACGGCGGAGGGGGTCGTGGGATAGCCGGCGGTGCGCGCCCACTCCCGGGTCGCGGCCATTTCGGCGCTGAACGCGTCGATCAGCTGTCCCAGCCGATCGTTGGCGGCACGTGCTTCGTCGAGCAGGAACTCCACCATCACCATCTGCTCACCTCCATGCGGTTGAAACTCATCACACAGTGGACGACCAACAATCGCACAGAGTAAACGGGTTGTCAAGGCCCCAAACCGATCATTCACCACACCCCAAAAAGCGGAAGGCATACCCCCTACGCCCCCGCGCCGGACTCCCCCGCCCCGCCGGTCGGGATCCCGCCGGCCGGCGTGCCTCCCACCGCTTCCTTCACCTTGCGCGCGAGCCCCGCGCCGAAGCCCGGCAACGCGGCGATCTCCGCCTCCGACGCGGCCATCACGCCGCGCATGGAGCCGAACGTGGCCAGCAGCACCTTTTGCCGCGACGGGCCCACGCCAGGAATGGTGGAAAGCTCGGAGCGGATGGTCCGTTTCGTCCGCAGCTTGCGGTTGTAGGTGATGGCAAAGCGGTGCGCCTCGTCGCGCAGGCGCTGCAGCAGGCGCAGGGCCGGGCTGCGGCGCGGCAGGCGGATGCTCGTGGACTGGCCCGGGACGAAGATCTCCTCCTCCTTCTTGGCCAGGCCGATCACCGCCAGCTGCGGCAGGTCCAGCGCCTCCAGCCCCGCCAGGGCCTTGAGTGCGGCGCCCAGCTGCCCCTTGCCGCCGTCGATCACCGTCAGGTCCGGCAGCGGCTTGCCCTCCTCTACCCGGCGGGTGAACCACCGGGTGACGGCCTCGTGCATGCTGGCGAAGTCGTCATTCCCCCAGTCGCCGCGGATCTTCATCTTGCGGTACTCGCCCTTGGCCGGCTCGCCGTTCTCAAAGAACACGGCGGACGCCACCGTCTCCGTGCCCTGCGTGTGCGAGATGTCGAAGCACACCATCAATCGCGGCACGGCGGAAAGCTCCAGCACCTCCTGCAGCTCGTACAGCGCGTCCGGAGCCCGCTCTGCCGACGCGTTGCCCATCAGCTTGCGCTCCTCCAGCAGGTGGCGCGCGTTCTGGTCCGCCAGCTCCACCAGCTGCACCTTCTCGCCCCGCTGGGGCACGTGCAGGCGCACGGCGCGCTTCGCCTGGGCCCGCAGCAGCTCCTCCAGCACCGGCCGGTCCTCGAAGTCCATCCCGAAGAACACCTCCGGCGGCATGGATTCCGGGTCGCGGTGCAGCCGATCCGAGTAGACGCGCGTGGCAAAGGCGGCGATGGCCTCCGCGTCGGACTCGTCCACCAGGTTGGCCAGGAACTGCGCCTCGCGCCCCAGCAGCTTGCCCTCGCGGATCTGCAGCACCACGCCGCACGCGTCCGCCCCGTCGCGCGCGAAGCCCACGATGTCGCGGTCCGATCCCGTCACGTCCAGCACCTGCTGCTTGCGCTCCAGCGACTCCAGCTGCTTGATGCTGTCGCGCAGCTCGCCGGCGCGCTCGAAGTTCATCTCCCCCGCCGCCTTGATCATCTCCGCCTGCAGCCGCCGGGCGACCAGGCGCGTGTGCCCGCCCAGCACCTCGCTGATCTCCTCCACCATCCCCGTGTACTCCTCCGCCGTCTGGAACGCCACGCATGGCGCCTTGCAGCGGCCGATGTGGTAGTCCAGGCACGGCCGCGCCGGCACGTCCTGGGGGAGGTTGTAGTGGCACGAGCGCACCGTGTACAGCTTTTTTACCAGCTCCAGCGACTGCCGCATGCGCCGCACGTCCGTGTACGGCCCGAAGTAGCGGCCGCCGTCCTTCACGAGCCGCCGCGTGACGAACACGCGGGGAAACGCCTCGCTGGTGACCTTGATGTACGGGTAGGTCTTGTCGTCCTTGAGGTTGATGTTGAAGCGCGGACGGTTTTCCTTGATGAGGTTGTTCTCCAGGATCAGCGCCTCGGCCTCGCTGCGGACGACGATGGTGTCCACGTCCACCACGCGCCGCACCATCTCGCGGGTCTTGATGCCCTGCTGTGAGCCGGACTGGAAGTACGAGCGCACCCGGGGGCGCAGCGACTTGGCTTTGCCCACGTAGATGATGGTGCCCTCGGCGTCCTTCATCAGGTACACGCCGGGCTTCGTGGTCAGGGTGCGGAGCCGGGCTTCGAGCGTGGCGTTGTCGGGCGACATCGGATGGGGGTACGGCGTCGGGCTGATCAGTGATTTCCAGGACCGGTTGATACACCGATCGCGCCGATCCGGTCACACACGGAACGGCGCCGTTCCATCGGTGGGGGATGGATGCGGATCATCGCCCGCCGCGCCGCGGACGATATGCCCGAGATCCGCCGCGCGCATGGCCGCGACGGCGGCCTCCCAGCGTCCTTCCGCGCACAGCCCCTGGATCCCCGCGTCCTCGTACGCCGCCTCGCCGGCTTCGATGATGGCGTGTCGGACGGATTCGGCGAGTTCGGGGAGGGGCGCGGAGGTGGCTGGATCGGGGCGGTGCATGGGAGGAGGGGGGATGTTCAGGGTTCGGGGGTCGTGGTGGCCCCCGGCCTCGCTCAGGCTCGTCCACCCCCTCCCGCAAACTGCGCGGGAGAGGGTATAGACTTCGACGAGTTCATGCGCGCGTGGGCAGAAGTTCGTCCGGCGTAGTTCTCCCCCTCCTGCCCGCGAAGCGGGGGAGGGGGCCGGGGGGAGGGGGCCCTCCGCCGGTGGTTCAGACCGGGTTGATGGTTGACAGAATAGACCGGGATGATGCTTGACAGTCCCTGTTGATTGGAAGCATGTGCGAGAACCGAGTTTAAGCCGCTCGCAAATGTCGCTTGCAGGTGAGGGCAGTCTTGTCCAATCCTATTGCTGCACTGTCGCTTTGGGGGCTCTCGCACATCCAGACCAGGTGAGGGCTACCCCCGGGGAGTGACCGCAGCTGTGGCGATAAGTGTAAGCGGCCCTTCGGGGAGGGACTGTCT
>DASQZE010000042.1:0-19821 GCA_035638875.1 Longimicrobium sp. | reverse complement strand
CAAATTCGATCCCGGCAGATCAGAATCGAGCTCCCATGGCCGACGCGACGAGCACGCTGCACGCATCCTCATGGACGACGAGCAAGGCCTGCTGAAAGAGTGGATCCCGTGGAGGAATTGCAGCGGCAGAACGCGGAGCTGGTGGCGGCCCTGGCCGAGGCGCGCTCGCGCCAGGAGGAGTTGGCGCGCTTGAACCAGGAGCTGGAGGACACCAACCGCGGCGTCGTGGCCCTGTACGCGGAGCTGGACGGGCGGGTGGAGCAGCTGCGGCGGGACAGCGCCCTGCGGGCACAGTTCATGTCGTACATGAGCCACGAGTTCCGCACGCCGCTGGACAGCATCCTGGCCCTTTCCGGCCTGCTGCTGAACCGCGTGGACGGGGAATTGACGGACGAGCAGGAAAAGCAGGTGGGCTACGTGCGGCGCAGCGCCCGCGACCTGCTGAACCTGGTGGACGACCTGCTGGACACGGCGCGGGTGGACGCGGGCAAGGTGGCCGTGCACCCCGGTCCGTTCACCGTGCCGGAGCTGTTCAACGCCCTGCGCGCCACCCTGCGCCCCCTGCTGTCGGGGGAAACGACGCAGCTGGTGTTCGACGAGGCGGACACGCTGCCGCCCCTGCTCACGGACGAGGCCAAGGTGGCGCAGGTGCTGCGCAACCTGGTATCCAACGCCCTCAAGTTCACCGAGGCGGGCGAGGTGCGCGTGTCCGCCCGCGAGGAATCTCCCGGGACCGTCGTCTTTGCCGTGGCGGACACGGGCGTGGGGATCGCCGAGGAGGACCAGGCGCGGATCTTCGAGGACTTTGCCCAGGTGGACGGCAACATCCAGCGGCGGCGAAAGGGCACGGGGCTGGGGCTCCCCCTGTCGCGCAAGCTGGCGGAGCTGCTGGGCGGCACGCTTTCGCTGCAGAGCCGGCCGGACCGCGGCTCCGTCTTTACCCTTACCCTGCCGCGCGAGTACCGCATGGACGCCGACGCACCGGACGAGATGGCTTCGACATGACGGCCGGCGCGCAGCGCGAGGGCATCCACCGGCGCGTGCTGGTGCTCAACGTGGACGACTACGAGGCCGGCCGCTACGCCACCTCGCGCGTGCTGCGCCAGGCCGGCTTCGACGTGCAGGAGGCGGCCACGGGCACGGATGCCCTGCGCCTGGTCACCGCCGAGCAGCCGGACCTGGTGCTGCTGGACGTGAACCTGCCGGACGTGGACGGCTTCGAGGTGTGCCGGCTGATCAAGACCGATCCCGGCACCAACACCATCCCCGTGCTGTACCTGTCCGCCGCCTACCGCGCGGCGGAACACCGGGTGCAGGGGCTGGAGCTGGGCGCGGACGGCTACCTCACGCAGCCCGTGGAGCCGCGCGAGCTGGTGGCCACGGTGAACGCCCTGCTGCGCTCGCGCGAGGTGGAGGCGGCCGTGCGCGAGAGCGAGGAGCGCTTCCGCTCGCTGGTCGCCGCCACCTCCGAGTTCGTGTGGACCCTGCCGGGGGACGGCGTCATGGAGACGGAGCCGCCTGACTGGGCGCGCTTTACGGGGCAGCCGTGGGACGAGGCGCGCGGCTGGGGGTGGATGGACTGCGTGCACCCCGATGACCGCACGCGCGTGCGCCGGGCCTGGGAAAAGGCGGTGGCCGCGCGGTCGCTGTACCAGGACGAGTACCGCCTGCGCCGGCACGACGGCGAGTACCGCCACGTGGGGGTGAGCGCCATCCCCGTGCTGCACGGCGACGGCAGCGTGCGCGAGTGGGTGGGCGCGGACACGGACCTCACGGAGCGCAAGCGCGCCGGCGCGTGGCAGCGGCTGTACTCCGATGCGGGCGCGGCGCTGGCGGCCTCCATGGACTACGAGGTCAACCTGCCGCGGGTGGCCCGGCTGGCCGTGGAGTCGCTGGCGGACTGGTGCGCCGTGGACGTGGTGGATGAGAACGGCCTGCGGCGCGTGGCCCTGGCCGTCGCGCGCGACGCGGCCAGCCGCGGGCTCACCGCCGGCGGCGCCGACGAGGCCTTTCCCCTGGACCGCCCCGGCGCCGGCCCGTTCGAGGTGGCGCGCACGGGGCACAGCGAGTTCCTGCGCGACGCGGCGGACGCAAACCCCGGCTGGGCGGGGACGGGGGTGCGCTCGTACGTGTCCGTGCCGCTGGTGGCGCGGGGACAGGTGCTGGGCGCGCTCACCCTGGCCGCGGCCAATGCCCTGCCCCGCTTTACGGGCGAGGACGCGGCACGGCTGGAGGAGCTGGGGCGGCGCGTGGCCCTGGCCGTGGACAACGCGCGATTGTACGGCGAGGCCATCCACGCCAACGCGGCCAAGAGCGAGTTCCTGGCGGTGATGAGCCACGAGCTGCGCACGCCGCTCAACGCCATCATCGGCTACGCGGACCTGCTGGACGCGGGGGTGGCCGGCGACCTGAACGCGCCCCAGCTGGAGCAGCTGGGCCGCATCCGCATCGGCTCCAAGCACCTGCTGCGGCTCATCGAAGAGGTCCTGCTGTTCTCGCGGCTCGAGGCGGGGCGCGAGGAGGTGCTGCGCGAGCGAATCGACCTGGCGGTGCTGGCCCGCGAGGCGTGCACGCTGGTGGAGCCCCTGGCGCGGGAAAAGGGGCTGGAGTTCGTGGTGGAGCTGGCGCCCGAGCCCGTGTGGGTAGAGACGGACGCGGGCAAGGTGCACCAGATCGTCCTGAACCTGCTTTCCAACGCGGTCAAGTTCACGGACGCGGGCACGGTGTCGCTCACCCTGCACGCCCGCCGCGGCGAGGCCGTGCTGGCCGTGCGCGACACGGGCATCGGCATCGCGCCGGAGAACATGGAGCGCATCTGGGATGCGTTCTCGCAGGTGGAGCAGGCGCCCACCCGCCGCGTGGGAGGCACCGGCCTGGGCCTGAGCGTGACCCGCAACCTGGCGCGCCTGCTGGGCGGCGACGTCATGGTGGAGAGCCGGATGGGCCACGGCAGCGCCTTTACCCTGCGCCTGCCGCTGCAGCCCGGCTGATCCCGGATCTACATCTCCCGCACGCGCACATTCCGCCGACGGAGGATGATCACGCGGAGGACGCGGAGAAGCATGTTTCCTGTGCGTCCTTTCTTTTCTCCTCGCACACCCAGGGTCCGCTCGATTCGCTTGGACTGGGCATGCGCCGGTGTCCGCGGAGGCGGACAGTGTGAAGTTGTAGCCGCGAATTCATTCGCTCCCGCTTCGCCCCGGCCTCCGCTCCCCTTCCCTGCGGCTCTCCATCGAGATCACCATACGAGGACGCAAGCCTGGTGGTGAAACTCGCCCCCGTGAGCACGCGTACCACACCCCGCCAGCCGCTGCCGGGGCGTTCCGGGCTCCCCACCGTTGCCCGCCCCGATCCAGCCCATACCACCCCTCTGCCGCAGGAGCCCGTTCCATGACCCCCATGATCGACGCAGTGCGCCGCGTGCCGCGCGCCTTTGCCCGCATCCTGGCCATCACCGGCCTGTCGCTCGCCGCCGCCGTGGCCCACGCGCCCGCCGCGGCCGCGCAGGAGGGGATGGAGGTGATCCAGCAGATGTTCAGCGATCCCGCCCTGGCCAGCTACCGCCTGACGAGCGCCAACCTGGACAAGTTCCTGGCCGCCACGCAGGCGCTGCAGTCGCTGGAGGGCGAGGAGTTCGACATCGAGGACCGGTTCGACGGGGAGAACCCGCAGAACATGAACATCGGCTACATCTCGTCGGCGTTCGAGAGCGAGCCGCGCGTCAAGGGCGCCATCAACGGCGCCGGGATGACCACGCGCGACTACGTGACGTTCCTGTTCTCCACCATGCAGGCCATGTTCGGCTGGGCGATGGTGCAGATGGGCGGCGAGGATGCGCTGGCCCAGATGCCTGCGGGCGTGCTGAAGCAGAACGTGGAGTTCTTCATGGCCAACCACGAAGCGTTCGAGGCCCTGGACATGGGCAGCTGAAGCCGGCAACACGCCGGAACGCGAGCGGCGGTGCGCACCCAGCGCACCGCCGCTTTCCTTTTCCTGATTCCGGATCCCGTCCGAACTGCAACAGCATCACGCAGAGGGCGCAGAGACAAAAAGAAAGGACGCAGAGAACAGAATGAGAACAGCAATCGCACACAGAGGAACAGAGGAACAGAGGTAACAGAGTACGACGAAAGTTCCTCTGTTCCCTCTGTTCCTCTGTGTGATTTCAATCCGTTGTCGTCTCCGCAGTTCTCCGCGCCTCCGCGTGAGACGGCAGTAAAGCTCCGTGTGCACAATGAATCGTGAAATTCGGTATGATGCCTTTCTGCGTCCGAAAGGCAGACGAGACTTCGGCGATGGGATGCGAAACCGGTTCGTCCTCAGCGCGCGGCGATCGCGGCGCGGGCGGCGGCGAGCGCGGCCGTGGCGGCATCGAAGCGCGCGGCGAGGTCCGCCAGCTCGCGCTTGGCCAGGGCGCGGTCGCTCGCGCGGATGGCCTCGCCCACGGACGGAAAGACCATGTTGCTGTAGCCGTTGTTCTCGTCCGCGGCGTAGATGAGCGCGCGGTACCAGGGACGCGTGCGCAGCCCCTCCGGCCGGGTGAGCGCGCGCTCCACGCCCCGCAGCGCCGCGTTGGTGCGGGCCAGCGTCTCCGCGGCGGGCGCGCCCTGCCCCAGCCGCGCGTCGCGGGCCGCCGCGAAGTCCGCCGCGGCCTGCTGCATCCGCCCCACGGCCTCGCCCAGGGGCGCCATGGACAGTTCCCATCCGGCGCGGCGGGCGGCGGCCTCCATCTGCGGCAGGTATCCGCGCATGGTCCGCGCGAACTCCACGTAGTCGTACGGCACCACGTCCGCGTTGGCCAGGCGCAGCAGCATCCCCGCGCCCACCCGCGCGGCGGCGGCGTGGCTGGTGAACTGCGGGTCGCCGTGGCGGCTCATCCACTCGAAGTCGTCGTACTGCGAGTGGTACACGCCGTACGCCCCGCCAAAGCCCCAGTCCGCGTGCGGAATCCCCAGGTGGTTGTAGAACCCGGCGAAATCCGACCCGCCGCCGGGGTCGCCCATGGCCGGCTCCAGCGAGTCCCCCAGCACGCCGGAGCTCCGCCGCCACGCCTCGTACACGCTGCCGTTGCCCGACGGGTCCGGAACGCCCCGCGCCACGTCGCGCAGGGTGGCCCGCAGCGACGGCGACCCGCCCCCGCCGAACTGCGGGCCCAGCGCTGACGCGTCCTGGTTCAGGTACGCCACGCCGCCGCGCATGAGCCGCAGCGAATCGTCCTCCACGTACTCGGTGGATCCGATCAACCCCCACTCCTCCGCGTCCCACGTGGCGAACATCACCGTGCGGCGGGGGCGAATGCCGCTGGCCAGCACGGCGCGCGCGGATTCCAGCACGCTCACGGTGCCGCTCACGTTGTCCGCCGCGCCGGGGCCCCACGCGTCTCGGTGCGCGCCCACCATCACGATCTCGTCCGGAAAGTCCGTCCCGCGCAGGATGCCGAAGGTGTTGTGGATGTCCTTCCACCCGTTGGTCGCCTCGTCCGTCTCCACCCGCACGCGGGCCACGACGGGGCCGGGGCCCACGTGGTAGCGGAACGGCAGCCCGCCCTGCCAGTCGCCGGGGATGGCGGTGCCGCGCACGCCGCGCAGGAGCTCCGCCGCGTCGCCGTAGGCCATGGCCACCACGGGGATGTGCGGGATGGCCATCTGCTCCGGCGCCACGTGCCGCGCGCCGTGCAGGCTGGCCCAGCCGGGGGTGGCCGGATCGCCCGCGCCGTTCATCACGCTGCCGCGCTGCACGGCGCCCTCCGGCCGCATGGGGCCTTCGGGATACACGTCGCCCACCATGTAGCCGTCGTCGCGCGGGTCGCTGTAGATGATGAGCGCCACGGCGCCGTTGCGCTCCGCCTCGCGGGCCTTGATGCCGCGAAAGCTGCGGCCGTAGCGCGCCACGGCCACCTTGCCGCGCACGGACACGCCCAGCGAATCCAGCCGCGCGTAGTCCTCGATGAGCCCGTAGTTCACGTACACCACCTCGCCGGACACGTCGCCCGCGGCGGAGTAGCCGTTCACCGTTGGATACTGCCACTGCGTGGTCGCCGGATCGCCCGGGATGGCGGGTTCGGGGAGGTCCAGCTCCATCGTGTCCGGGGCCACTCGCCACACGCGGACGGCGGTGGCGTGGGGAAGCCACACGCGGTAGGTGCGCACCTCCGTCTCCAGCCCCATCTCGCGCATCTGCTGGATCACGTAGTCCGCCGTGCGCCGCTGGGCCGGGGTGCCGGCCACGTGCGGCTCGGCCGTGAGCGCGCGCGAGTGGCGGCGCGCGATCTCCGGCGAGGGCGCCGCCACGGCCGCGGCCTCCGCCGTGCGCTGGCGGGCGGCGGTCTGCGGCGCGTAGCCCGGGATGGGCTGCTGGGACACGAGCGCCGCCGGCAGCAGCAGCACGGCGGCGAGGGCGAGGCGTGGGAGCACGGTGGTCGGCGGGTGCGAGAATCGGGCGAGACAGGGCAGGACGCAAACTATCGCGCGCGGCGGGCACCGCAACGGCGGGGACAGGGAAACAGGGGGACAGGGACAGGGGGACAGGGGACAGCCCGGCGCGGGGTGAGTCGGCCATGCCGCCGTGTCACGCCCAGCCCGTGCGCGGCGTTGTCCTCCAGATCCTCCCTCAAGACCACGCACGTCCGCTGCGTCTACGCCGTGCTGGGCGAAGGCCGGCGGTGCGGTGGCCGTACCCCTGCGACCGGACTTCGCGCCCGTGCAGATCACGGCAATCGCGGTGGATGCCGGAACGCCGGTGGTCCCCCGTGCTCACCCTGGGCCGGTACTGGTTTCCCGCGTACGAACCGGGTGCGTCCCGGCCGTGATACCGAATCGTAAAGTTGACTGTGCACCCGGATCTCCACGACCGTCTCACGCGGAGGACGCGGAGAACCGCATCTCTCCTCATCTTTTCTCTGCGTCCCTCCGCGTCCTCCTCATGAGGCCTTCTTGAGAACCTGGAGTGCACAGTCAATCCAAGCATTCGGTATGGTATACCCTATTCCATGATTGATTGTGCATTCATGCTTCAAAGAAGCTCTCACACAGGGGGAAAGGGGTCACGGGGAGCAGTTCCAGTCTCCTCTTTCCTTCGTGATCTCCGTCTCCCCCGTGTGAGGCAGGGGTAACCCCCTCGTATGCACAACCATCGTGCGATCCGGTAGGGTACCCGGATCCCCGATGGGTCTTGCACGTTTGCCTCGACGAGGGCCTCACCCGGAGGAAGCGAACCGTTTGTTCCCCGTGCCCCCTGTGGCCTCCGTGTGAGACAGCAGTTGAGATCCAGGTGCACAATCAATTGCGAGATTCGGTATGAGATGCGCCCCGTCCAATCGTCCGCGCGTGCCCTGAAAGGCGCGCCGCCGGATGATACGCGGGCCGGGAAACGTGTCCCGGCTCTGCACGTTCCACAAAACCATGTGCCCCGCATCAAGCTCCGATGCGGGGCACGTCCGTTCTACGGCTTCACGGCGCGGAGGGCGACGAAGAGCGGGATCTCTTCGCCTGCGCCAGGCTTCAGCCGAGCAGCCGCGCGGCGAGCTCGTCCATGCTTGCGTGCCATTCGCCGGCATCGCCCTCTTCCCACAGCTCCTTGAGCTCCGAGTCCTCGCGCACGCGGATGACGGAGCCGCGGGCACGGGCCACGAGCGTGGCGCCGGGGGCGGCGGGATGCGCCTGCACCCACTCCGCCGCCTCTTCCGGCAGGTCGGCCGGCGGGCGACCCATCAGCGCGGCCACGATCTCCGCGGCGGCCACCGCGGCGGACGCGTCGGGCGCCTCCAGGTAATCCGCCTCCTGCACCAGGGCGAACGCGGTGTTCACCGGCCCCAGGCTCGATCCCTCCGTCAGCTCCGCGAGCCAGTCGAGCGCGTCGTCGTTGTCAAAGCTCCCCGGTCCCCATGCGCCCACGTTCGTGTCCGTCCTCGGAAAGGTGGCTGGATGTCCGGCGCGGCACGCCCGGTGATCCATCGGGAGGGAATGTAATCGCGGAGGGGGATCGGTGCACGCGGGCCGGCCGCACGGGATGGAACCTGCGGCGGCGCACCCCTCGAAATCGCGCCCAGGATCGAGGATCCGCCGCCGCGGTCAGTATCCGGCGTCCAGCTGCGGCGCGCAAACCAGATGAGCTTGCAGCTGGTGCCGACGCCCGTAAAACGCACGCCGTAGCAACCACGGCGCGCGGGCGATCAACGGGTAAGCGCGCTTTCAAACAGGCCCATGTGCAGCAACTCGGCCATTGCCCGCCGGTGTGCCGTGAACTGGGCCAGCGTCGTCGCTCTGGCTTGGGCGGGCCCTTTCGCGATCTGGCGGCAGAAGGCCTCAAAGGTTCGATACTCTTTCCACACAGCCTCCCGGGTTCCCTGCGACATCACCGGCTCCAGCTCGAAGAGCGTAGTTTCCAAGGCGACCAGAGAAGAATCCGTCCTTGCCTGGTCGCTGCTCGATGCAGCCTGGAACGTGTTCCACATCGTGCGCATGGAGGTGGCATATCCCTCCTGCCGCGGCTGGTACGTGGTCTCGAACACCTGCAGATCGGCGTTCCGGTCAGCCGCGTCCCACTGCATGCAGGAACTGACGATCAGCGCGAGGATGGTGGCCATCAGCGAGCCCGCCGGGATCCAGATGGCGGTCACGCGCTTGTGCCGGTCCTCGCCTTTCTGAACGTCCTTGGCCCGCAGGCGCTCGATGTGCTCGAGCCCCCATTTGAGAATCTCCAGCGAAGAACGAGGCGCATCCGCCTCCGTTCGGAACTGACCGCGAAAGAAGTCCTCCGGCTCCAGATCGTCGATCACCTGGAGCTTCTCTTCGCGGCTCTTGACGACGGACAGCCACGAGGGACCGATTTGCCCGGACCGCAGGAACTCCTTGTACGCGGCGAGTTGGGACTGAGGCGCACGGAGCCGGAACAGTTCCGCGCGGTCACGAACGATTTCTTCGACAGGGTAGCTGGCCGGCAGGGAAAGGCGATGCCTGATTCCCCGGTAGCTGATCAGAGCTCGTTCATCGTTGCAGGCAAACACCCAGATCGCGGAGAGCACCGTATACCGGTCTATTTCGGACGTGTCATCTTCCGCTTCCATGATCGGACCTCCCGCAATTGATCAGTACAGTCATGACCGTCGTTCGACGCCGGCCCCCCAGTACCCCGCGTCCAGCTGCGGCGCGGGGCGGCGGCGGGCAAAGCGCGTCATCACGAAGCTGGCGATCACCTGCATTCCGAACATCGCCGCCAGGACGATGGCCGGATCGGCGTTGTCCCCTTGTCCAACGTAGTAGACCGCCGCCGCCGTCGCCACGATGGAGCCGAAGAGCGCCAGCCCGTATCGCCCGCGGCGCCCCGTCAGCCGGTGGATGGCGAGCGGCGTAAAGAGCACCGTGGCCGCCGCGCCGGCGTACACGCGGTCGCGCTGGCCCTCCAGCACGCCGCTCCCCGCCAGCGCCCATGCGCCCACGAACAGCGCCATCACCGCCGTGGTGACGGTAAAGTCCCACAGCGCGCGGCCAAAGCGGCGCATGGCACCCGGCCTGCGAGGCACCGTCGCCTGTCCGCCGCCTGGATGCGCCACCTGCGGAATCGCGGCGCCCGCGTGTACGGGCGCCGGCACGAACGCGGGCTGGGGTGCGGGCACGCGCTGCGGCGCCTGCATCGGCGGCGGGACGGTCCGCTCGCGTACGGGCACCGGGCGCTGCGTGAGCACGCGCGTGCCCTCGTCCGGCTCCACGGACACCGCGCCCAGGCTCGGCCGCATCGCGGGACGCGCAGCGGCGAGCGGCACGGCGGCGGCGGCCGGCGCGGCGGGGGACGGCGCGGCCACGGTAACGCCCGACAGCGCGTCGGCCAGCTGCGTGGCATCGGCGAAGCGCGCGGCGGGGTTCAGCGACAGCGCGCGGACCAGGGTGTCGTGCACGTGCGGCGGCAGCGCGGGGGCGCGCTCCGGCAGGCGGCGCACGGCATCCGTCACCTCGCGCGCCATCTGCGGCGCGTCGGTAGAGGTGAACGGGCGCGTCCCCGTGAGCAGGTTGTACCCCACCGCGGCCAGGCTGAACACGTCCGACGCGGGCGTAAGCCGGTCGTCGCCGCGCAGCTGCTCGGGTGATGCGTACGCGGGCGAGAACGGCGAGCGGCCGTACTCCGTCAGGTGCGTCATGGTCCCCTCCTCGCCCGACACCTGCGCGATGCCGAAGTCAAGCACGCGCACGTGGGGCTCGTCGGGGTGGTCGCTCGTCTCCAGGAACAGGTTGCCCGGCTTGACGTCGCGGTGCACCAGGCCCACGCGGTGCCCGGCCGCCAGCCCGCGCCCCGCCTGCCGCAGGATGGAAAGCGCCACGTTGGCGGGGGGGGGGCCGGTGCGCGCCAGCCGCACGGCCAGGTCCTCGCCCTGCAGCAGCTCCATCACCAGGAAGTCCAGCCCCACCTCGGCGTCCGTGCCGAAGTCGTAGACGGACACCACGTTGGGATGATGCAGCGCGGCCGCGGCCTTGGCCTCGCGAAGAAAGCGGCCCTGCAGGCGGGCGTGGTCGTCCTCGTCGTGCGCCACGATGCCGATGACCTTTACGGCCACGGCGCGGCCCAGGCGCTCGTCGCTGGCGCGGTACACGGCGCCCATGCCGCCGCGGCCGATCACCGCTTCGATGCGATAGCGCCCGCAGAGGGTGCGCCCGGTCAGCAGGCCCGCGATCCCGTACATCTGGGAAGGTTTACGGCGTCTGGGTGGATGATGTGGATGCGATTGCGTGGACTGGACTTACGGCGGGAGCGGCGGATTGGTTTCCGTTACCAGATCAGCTCCAGGCCGGCGGCCGCCGCAATCTCCGGATCGCGCGTGATCAGCGGGTAGTCCAGCTCCAGCGCGGTCGCGGCGATGAGCCGGTCTCCGCGCTCGGGGATGACGTACAACTCCTCCGCACGTTGCACGATCTGCCACGAGAGATCCACCGGAAAGAATCGCCCCGATGAGAAGATGCGCCGACCCCATCGGACAACCCCTTCCGGAAGATCAACCTGACCACGGTGAACAGCTTCGGACAGCTCCGCCATAACGAGTGCCGGGACGAAGATCGCGCCGTTTCCTGAATCTACCTCCCGAAACACACGGCGGGCCTGAGTTCCAAGCTTGGCCCATTCTTCGACCGCGTACCAGATCAGCGCGTGCGTGTCTACAACGGCGAGCACCGCCATCAGAGGTCGCTGAACTTGGCAGCAGCAAGCTCCGCCTGCCGTTGCCGCTCTGCTGCGATACCTGCCTCCAGCTCATCCGCAGAGACGAGCAGGCGCATGCTGCCGGCGAGACGGAATGGCTCCCCTGGCGGATGATCCACGATTTCCGCCTTGGCGAGCAGAAGCTGGTAGTGTCCAGCATCTACCAGCACGGCCGATTCCTTTCGGTTGCGATGGCCGATCACCACCGCGCGTCCCGGATGCTGCGTTACCTGCTCCAGCAGTTCGGGAAACCGGGCTCTCGCCTCGGATGCGAGTAGAGGAGCCCGCTCGCTCGTCTTGATCATGATCATTCCCCCGAGAGACGTACAATCCAGTTGTACAACTTAACAACAGTATTCGAATCTAACAACACTCCCCGTCTTTGCTGAGCCTCACGCGGCGCTCGCCTCAGCCGCCTCGAGCGCCGCACGGAAGCGCAGCAGGGCCTCGGGCGGGTCGGTGCGGCGGAGCTCCACGCGCGGGGTGCCGTGCCAGCGGGCGCAGTCGCGGATGGCCGTGGCGACCTCCGTCACCATCCGCTCCGTCAGGCGTACGCCGGGCTCCAGGTACAGCGCCTTGACCTCGAACACGCCCTCCTTGCGGTGCGCCTTGGGATCGATGCGGCCGATCAGCTTGCCCCGGTGCAGGATGGGCAGCACGTAGTAGCCGTAGACGCGCTTGGGCGCCGGCGTGTACACCTCGATGCGGTAGTCGAAGCCGAACATCTCGCTGGCGCGCCGCCGGTCCCAGACCAGCGGATCGAACGGGGAGAGCAGCGTCGTCAGCACGGGCTTTCCGCGGCCGGCGGCGGCGAAGCGGGCCGTTGCCGCATCTTCGGGATGCACGTAGGCGGGCTCCTTCCATCCTTCCACCGCCACGCGCAGCAGCGCCCCTTCGTCCGCCAGGCGCTCGGGGACGACCTTTGTGGCCGTCTTGCTCATCCGGAAGTAGTCCGCGACCCACTTCGCCTTGGCGATCCCCATCGCCCGCACGGCCCGGAGCACGAGCGTGCGCTGGATCTGCTCCTTGCCGGGCAGCTGCGAATCGTCCCACGACGGCAGGATGCGCTCGCGCAGGTCGTAGATGCGCTGAAAACCCTCTCGCCGCGCGATCATCAGCTCGCCGGCGGTGAACAGGCTTTCCAGCATGCGCTTTTCCGGCTTCCAGTCCCACCACGTGCCGCGCTCGTCCTTTCGCGCGAAGTCCGTGGAGCGCACCTCGCCGCGGTCGCGGACGAGCTGCAGCAGGCGGTCGGCATCGTCTCGGTGCGCATCCATCCACTTGTGCGCGTACCGCCAGCCGGCCCACGACGGGTCCAGCATGCGGGAACGGTACAGCGGATAGTCTTCGATGGGGAGAAAGCAGGCTTCGTGCGCCCAGTACTCAAAGAGCTTTCGCTCGGCGAGCAGGGCGTCCAGCCAGCGCGGTTCGTAGTCGCCGATGCGCGACCACAGCACCAGGTACGGGCTGCGCGCCACGACGCTGATGGTGTCGATCTGCAGCACGCCCATGCGGCGGATGGCGGCCAGCACGTCCCCCTTCTTCGCGCGGCGGCGGGGGCGCCGGTCCAGCCCCTGCGCCGCGAGCATGAGCGTGCGCGCGGCGGTGTGCGAAAGGTGCAGGTCCGTCACGGATCGGTGGGATCGCGAATGGATGCGCGCGGCCAGATGCGCGCGGATGAGGCGGCATCCGGCCGGTTTTTCTTCGGGAGGGAAGATAGAGGGGTGGAGCAGCGAGCAACAGAGCGAATGAATTCGCCGCAACAAACACACAAAGTCCACCTGCGTGGACTCCCGGTCTCGTCGAGGGAGGGGTGCAGGCGCGCCGCCCAGCCCCCTCCAAGCGAATGAATTCGCCGCTGGCAGGTCGCGAAGTCCGCCTGCGCGGAACTGATCCGTCGCATTCGGCCCCGGTGCACCAGGGCATGACCTCGACGGAATCCATCGACGGAATCCCACCCCGGTGTACCCGGCCGAATGCTGCACGAGCCGTCGGCGAAGGCCGACATCACGTTTTCGGTGCCGCGAATTCATTCGCTCCTGCTGTCCGCCGCCTTCGCTCCATCTCCTGCCCCTCCACCCTCGCCCATCTTCCGGCGGCGCCTCTCCCTTCACTCCTCTCCGGCCCTCTGCCTGGGCCCTCCTCCGCCACGCCTCTCCCTCCGCTCTCACCCATCTCCTCCATCCCGGTGCTAATCCCGATCCGCCCTCATCCGCCCTCCCCACTTCCAGAATTTGCCATCCTCCCCGTGCGTGTTCATCTTTCCCGTGTACGTTTCTGAACGCCTTCCGCGAGCCCGCCGTGATCCTCCGCACCCCGCGCCTCGTTCTCCGCGAGTTCACCGCCGAAGACTGGGCCACCACGCACGCGTACCAGCAGGACCCGCGGTACCTGCGCTACTACGACCGCGACGAGGTCACGGAGCGCCAGACACAGGCGTTCATCTACTCGTTCATCCTGTGGCAGGGCGAGCAGCCGCGCATCCGCACGCAGCTGGCCATCACCCTTGCCGGTTCGGGTGAGCTCGTCGGCAACGTGGGGCTGCGGCGCGAGGAGCCGGACGCGCCCATGGCGGACCTGGGGTACGAGCTCTCGCCCACGCACTGGGGGCGCGGCTTCGCCACGGAGGCCGCGCGCGCCATGGTGAACGTGGTTCGGCACGTGGGAGCGGCTGTACCGCATCCACGCGCACTGCATCGCCGAGAACGAGCCCAGCGCCCGCGTGCTCACGCGCATCGGCCTGCGCCACGAGGCCCGCCTGCGCGACCATCAACACTTCAAGGGCCGGTTCTGGGACGTGTCGCTCTTCGGATTGATGCGCGACGAGTGGACGCCGGCGGCCGATACGAAAAAGGAGACACGATGAGCGAGTCGTTCTACACGCGGTCGGCGGCGTTCTACGACGCGATCCACGAGGGAAAGGCGTACGCGGACGAGTCGGCGACGGTCCACGCGCGCATCCAGGCCCACCTGCGTTCGAACGGAAACGCGCTGCTGGACGTGGGTGCGGGACCGGCAACCACGTTGCCCACCTGCGCGAGCACTACCGGGTGGAGGGATTGGACCTGGAGGAACAGCTGCTCGGCATCGCGCGCGAGCGCTATCCCGAGGCCGCCTTTACCCGCGGCGACATGACGGAGTTCTACCTGGGCCGGCACTTCGATGCCGTGACCTGCCTGTTCAGCGCCATCGGCTACGTGCGCACGGAGGACGGGCTGCGGCGCACGATCGCCAACTTCGCGCGCCACCTGCGGCCGGGCGGCGTGGCGGTCGTGGAGCCGTGGCTCTCGCCGGACGGGTTCGTGCCGGGGATGATGCCGCGGCTGGACGTCTCCGAGTCCGCCGGGCTGACGGTGGCGCGGATGGTCCACACCGAACGGGAGGGTGACCTTTCCGCCATCGTCTTCGTGCACATGGTCGGCTACCCGGGCGGCATCGACCACTGGGAGGACCGCCACCTGCTCGGCCTGTTCACGCACCAGCAGATGCTCGATGCCTTTGCCGCCGCCGGCCTGGAGGTGGTGGAGCACGATCCCCACGGCCTCATCGGCCGCGGGCTCTACGTCGCGCGCCGCCCGGAATCCGATGCGCCCGGCTGAGCGCGGCGTGCCGGACGAGGCGTGGTTCATCCACCGAGGGCGCATGCCATCCGTGCGCGAGTCTCACGCGGAGAGCACGGGGGACGCGGAGAACAGAATAAGAACCTGAGAAACAGCAATCGCACACAGAGGAACAGAGGAACAGGGGTAACAGAGTACGACGGAAGTTCCTCTGTTCCCTCTGTTCCTCTGTGTGATTTCAATCCGTTGTCGTCTCCGCAGTTCTCCGCGCCTCCGCATGAGACGGCAGTAAAGCTCCGTGTGCACAATGAATCGTGAAATTCGGTATAACAAACGTGCGGCCGACCGCGGGAAGCGATCGGCCGCACGCGTTGTGAGGGGTGCGGACGGCTACCAGTCCATCCCCGCCGACACCAGCACGCCCAGCCCGGGGCTGAAGTCCGTGTAGCCGGCGACGAGCTCCGCCAGCAGCCAGCGGCGGCCACCGGCGCGCGCGCCCAGGCGCACCTCGCCCAGCGACTCGTTGCCGCGGATCTCGCCGTGGCCGCTCCCCACCTGCTGCCCCACGACCGTCAGCATGGGGATGACGGGCCCTGCATCGTACTCCGCGCGAAGGGCGTAGACCAGAAGGTCGTCCTGCTCGAAGGCGCGCTCCCGCGTGCCGAAGATGCCCACGCCGGCCTCCGCCTGCACGGCCATCCGCCCCCGCGCCGCGCGCCCCGCCGCCGTGGCGAAGAAGTCGGTGGCGTCGCGGTCCAGGCCCACCGTGTTGTCCGTCGTCGGCAGCCGCGCGCCGAAGCGCAGGGCGGCGGCCACGGGCGCGCGCTCACCGGTCAGGCGCACGGTGGTGAGCACGCGGTAGTCGCCCGCGTCGCGCCGAACGCCGTCGTCCGCCGGCTGCACGTCCGGCTCGGGGAGCGCGAAGATGCCGTCCTCCTCCAGGCGGCGGTGCACGGTGCCGCCGGCCTCCAGCACCACGCGCCCCGTCCGCCAGAACGCGCGGAAGTTGCCGGCCTCCCACAGCGTGCCCTCCGTCCCCGCCAGCGATGCGCGCTGGTCCCGCAGCCACCCGCCCCCCACCTGCACCGACACCGCGCGCCCCGCCTCGAACATCCGCCACTCGAACGGCTCCAGCGGCCGCAGCTGCGTTGCGGCCGAGGATGGAAGAAGCGCGATCAGACCGGAAGCGGCGAGGAGGGTCGCCGCCCGCATCCCGCTCATCCGATCGCCTCCTGCAGCGCTTCGAACAGGCGATTGCAGTGCGGCGCGCGGCTACGAACCCTGTCCGCGTTCAGGCTCTCCAGGATCGGTGCCCCGTGGCGGATCTTGTGATACTCGCCCTTCGAGGTCTTCGTCGTTGAACCCTTCAGGACTGCTTCGACCTCCGATTTGGGTACTTCTTCAACGTTCTTCCGAGGCGGAATCTGCTTGATCCCAAACTGCGGACCGTAGAACCCCGCCAACGCATCGGGATCAGCGAGGAACCACGATTCCATCACCTGCGCCATGAGGTGGCACTGGTCGTCGCTCGCGAACGACAGGTCCCACGGGTCACGCGCGGCCAAGTGCTCGCGCGGCGTGCCGGAGACAGGCTGCTCGGCATCCACGAGCAGGAACACCTGATCCTCCGCGTGATCCCGGACAGCTGCGCGAAACGCCTTGAACGTGTCATCGCGCGAGCCGCACGGGATCACCCGTAGCGGCTTGCGTTTCTGGTGGGCACGCGCACGCGGTTCGGAAAAGAATTGGCTGAACGCCTGGCGCATCCGGGCTTTGCTGTCCTTGTCTCCCCCGCCCTCGACGTAGATGCGGATCTCGCTCACCAGCGGTTCCCCCCGATCTCTCCCATCCGCCAAATCTCGCCGAGGCGGTACTCATCCAGCCATGAGCGCAACCGCTCTGGATCGAGCCGCTCAATGGTTGTTCCCTGCGGCATGCTCTCACACACCAGAATGGCTTCGGGCGTGTCCGACAGCGCCGAAACAAGAGTGTCCGAGTGGGTCGTCACGAAGAGTTGCGTCCGCTCTGATGCCTTCTTCAGAAGTTCAGCAATTGTTGGCAGGATATCTGGATGGAGACCCAACTCAGGCTCCTCGATACCGATCACCGGCGGCGGAGCCGGATGGCAAAGAATCGCGAGCAGTGACAGATAACGCAGCGTGCCATCTGAGAGGCGAGTAGCCGGAGTCAGCCGGCCTCCTTCCTCTTCGATGAACAACTGCAGCGACCCCCCCTGTATCTTGGTGATTATGGAGCGGGCAGGCTCGTAGAACCGTTTCAGATAACCGACGAGTTCGTCTCGGCTTGCAGATGTTTGCCCGATGTCGTGCAGCACCATCCCCAAGTTGCTTGCATCGGGAAGCAAGAAATCTAACGGTAAATCGGTAGGCTGCGGACGTCGCGCAGCCGCCCGTCGGCCCGAATTCCAATCTTGGAACAGAGCGATGGCGCTGAATTGATCAACAAGGAATGTGATGTCGGGAAAGCGTACGGGATCACGTAATTGCGAGAGCACCGATTGGGTGACCTTGATGCCGCTCAACATCCCACGCGTTCCCCCCTCCGGGTAGATGAGCGGCTTTCCGTCTTCCAGTTCGTACAGGATAAGGGCATCAGTAGAATCCGATTCACTCAGCCCGATCTGCTCAGCAGTCAGTTCAAGTCTGCCAAGGGACTCACCCAGTTCAATGCGATATCGGAGAATCTCGCCTGAATCGGTGGACAGCGGCTGAATTTCCAAGTCCAGACGGCTTGGCTGAGCGTTTCTATGTCCCTTCCAAAGATATTCACGGACTCCACCTCCCTCTCGGACCACCGCTTGGAGGTCCCCGGTGGTCGCGCGCAGAATCGCCAGCGCCTCCAGCAAATTGCTCTTGCCGGAGCCGTTCGGCCCGATGAGCACGTTCAGCGGAAGCAGATCCACCGACACGCCTTCCGGCCCATAGGACAGGAAGTTCTGCAGCGTGAGCCGACGGATGAGGGGCGTGGTCATCAGAGCGGATCGTGGCGAGAAAACAAGGCGACGCGGCCAAGATGTACAGCAGCCCGCGTTACGGAAAGATCGGGTTCAGTCCGCCGCCTGCGCGCGCGGGATCCAACGGTGCAGGTTGGGGAGCACGGACGCGGCGCGGGTCAGCACCTCGTCGGGGTAGCCGAGCGCGCGCTTGAGCTCGATGTCGCGCTGCATGCGGTTGCGGATGCGCTCCAGCGCCGCCGTCTGCCGCGCCCCCAGCCGCCGCGCGTACCAGAACGCGTTGCTGGGCACGGGAAAGTCGCTGCCGTGCAGCGTGCGCGCCACGATCTCGGCATCCGCGGCAAAGCGCGGCAGGTGCGGCCAGCGCGACGGGTTGCTGATCCCCGAGTTGTCCACCCACAGGTGCGCGTACCGCCGCATCATCTCCTTGAGCAGCGGCACCTGGTCCGGGTCGCGCGCGTAGGTCACGGGCGCGGCACTGTGCGCCACGATCATCCGCACCCCCAGCGACAGCGGATACTCGATGCGCGCCAGGTCCTTGAGCTCCGGCCGCACCTGCGCGAACGTCTGCTCGCTGCCGCCGGAGTGCACCAGCACCGGGATCCCCGCATCCGCCAGCCGCTGGTAGAACGGGCCGATGGCGCGGTCCGCCGGGTCGATGGACTGCGTCGCCGGCAGCCACTTGATGAGCACGGCGCCCCGCTCGATGCACTCCTCCAGCCGCTCCATCGCGTCCCGCCGGTGCGGGTTGACGGACGGCCCCGGCAGCAGTTCCGGGTGGCGGGCGCACACCGCAAACGTCCACCCCGGCGGGATCACCATCTGCGACCGCGCCTCGTCCAGCCGTCCCTGCGCGTCGTACACGCCGTCGAAGCCCAGCGCCACCGCGTGGTCCAGCTCGCTGCGCCGCACGCGGTCCGCGATGTCCGCCGCCCAGTCCGCGTCCGCCGATTCCAGCATCTGCTTCGCCGTCATCCGGTGCCGCATCCGCAGCAGCCGAAAGGTGGGCCGCCGCGCGAACACGGGCGAGATCCAGCAGCCGCTGTCGTTCGTCCCCACCCCGGCCAGGTGGCAGTGCATGTCGATCTTTACCGTCACGCCGCCACCGCCCGCGCCCCGTCCATCCACTGCACCGCCGCGCCGATCGCCTCGGCCGCGAAGGGCACGGAGTAGTGCGTGGCGCCGCGCAGGGAAAGCAGCCGCGCGCCCGGGATCCGCGCCGCCAATCGCTCGCCGTCCCCGTGCGGCACCAGCCAGTCCGCGCGGCTGTAGATGAGCAGCGTGGGCACGCGAATGGCCCCCACCCGCTCCTCCAGCCGCATCTCTCCCAGCAGCCGCCGCACGGCGCTGACGTAGCTCCACGCGCACCCATCCGCGTCCGTCCGGCGGAACGGGTACGCCGCGCGCTTCACCGGGCCGAACGCGGGGACCAGCCCCCACCAGCCGTAGTGCTCCCGCTGCGCCAGCGTCGCCAGCCGAAAGAAGCCGCGCACCTCACCGACGACCGTCCGCGCGCCCAGCCGCAAATCGACGGGCGACGACAGGATGACGGCGGATGCGGCCCGGTCCAGCGCGCCGCTCGCCAGCGCGTCCAGCACCAGCGATCCGCCCAGGCTGTGCCCGACCACGTGCAGGGGGAGCCGCGGCCCGCCCCGCTCCGCTGCATCCGCCGCGGCGGCGATGGCCGTACGTACGGTGCGCGGATCGAAGACGGTGGTGCTGCCGCAGCCGTGGCCGTCCACGTCGAACGAGAACACCTCGCACCCGGCGTTCACCAGTGCGCGAAACAGCTCCAGCAGGGGGAACACGGCGTCGTTGCCCGCGCCGTGCGCCACGAGCACCCGCGCGCGCGGCGGCCCGGCCGGGGACAGGCGCACGGCGCACACGTCGCCCCCCGCCTCCGGCCGCCGGTAGCGCACGTCCGCCGCGCGGGCGCCCACCCGTCGCGCCCACGCGGCCAGCCGCGCCCCGTACGCAGGCGGGCCCTTCACGCGCGGCGCCCCTGCGCGCGGTCGCCGCCCATCCATCCGCCGTCGCCGTCCGCGGGCACCGTCTGCCCCTGGTCGTGGGCCTGCTGCACGTCGCGCGACATGGGGCTGTTCT
>DASQZE010000041.1:0-18245 GCA_035638875.1 Longimicrobium sp. | reverse complement strand
TGGAGGCCCCGCGCCGCCGCCGGCTGCTGGTGCGCGAGGGGCGCGGCCACCGCCTGGTGGCCCTGGACGAGGTAGTGCGCTTCAGCGCGGAGGAGGGACTCAGCCATGCGCACCTGGCCGGCGGAAAGCACCTGACCGACTACACGCTGGCCGAGCTGGAAGCCCGCGGCGGGTCGGCGTTCGTCCGCGTGAGCCGCGCGGACCTGGTGCGGGTGGATTCTGTCGCGCGCGTGACCCGCAACAGCGACGGCAGCGCCACGCTGGGGATGGCGGACGGCTCCGTGGTGCACGTCAGCCGCCGCCGCGCGCCCGAGGTGTGGGCGATGCTGGAGGGCTGACGCGCCGGCTCTGGCTGGTCTTCCGCACCTGCCCCAAAGGCCCGCTTCGCTCGCGAACCGGCCGCGTCCGTATCCGTTGGAGGGAGTTCGCCAACAAGATGCTGGACAAGCGTGTCCCCGCTGTAGCAGATTCATCGTTGGTGGTGGTCCTGCTTCCTCGTAGCCCGTCCCGCCGATGCCCCGAGTCACCCTTTCCGCGCGAGCGGTGGCTGCCGCGATGAACGCCGAGCTGTACCGGCGTGGCGTCCCGGCGTTCGTGCGTGTCGTGGAGGTGGTGCGCGCGCCGGCGATGGAAGGCGAGCCGGATTGGACCTTCGCCCTGGAGCGCTCGCCCGTGCCGCTGCACGACGACGCCACGGCCAGGCGCTACGCCGAGGCGCTGTTCAGCTACGAGCGCGAGGTAGACGAGGTGGCTGCGTGGGCGGCCGACCGCTTTGCCGTCGCGTGGGACGAGGCGCCCGCGCGCGTGGCCGTCTTCATCCCCAGCCCCGTGCACGCCGCGTATCCGCAACGTGCCGAGGCGGCGGTACCGGCAGAAAAGGCGGCGGGCGGGGACTGATCCCCGCCCGCTCTCCTGTTCCGGCTCTCGATCCCCGCGGACTGCGCCCCGCCGGAGTCCCGCCGGACCTTCGCCCCGCGCCCGGTACTCGCCCGCGCCGGATCTCCACCGCCGCAACCCCGCGTGCCCCACGGCACTCCCCCATGCCGGACCGGTCGGCGAAGGCCGACATCGCGGTGTCATTGCCGCGATTTCAATCGCCGGGCCCCCGATGCCCGCCTCCCCGAGGGAACTTGCCCGCGCCTGACCCCACCGCCGGAACCCGCGTACCCCGCGGCACCACGCCGCGCCGGACCTGTCGGCGAAGGCCGACATCACGTTTTCGGTGCCGCGATTTCAATCGCCGGGGGCGGAGCGCCGCCTCCCGGCGATCAGCCGCCTGTGATGCAGTTGCAGGACAGGCTCCATACCTTCCCTTCCCCAGCGGTACACGATCCCTGGAGCGTGCAACCGGCTTCACGGACCGGCGCCCGGCGAAGGGATGGCGCGCATCGTGCTCCGGGAGGGCGCATCCACGGGACCGGCGCGGACATCAGGAAAGCGGATGGAGATCAACACCAACTGCACGCTGGCGGCGGCGCTGGCCAGGCGCATGCGCGACCACCGCGAGGAGCTTACGCGGCGGTGGCTGGAGCGCATCGTGGCGCGGGTGGACATGGACCCCAACCGCGTGTTCCCCACGGACGAGCTGCTGGACCACGTCCCGCTGCTCATGGACCGCATCGCCGACTACCTGCAGGACCCGGCCGACGAGATCACGGCCGACGCGCCCGTCATCGGCAAGGCGCTGGAGCTGGGCGAGCTGCGCTGGTCGCAGGGGTTCGACGCGCACCAGATCCTCAAGGAATACGAGATCCTGGGCGGCGTCCTCTTCCAATTCCTGGCCCGCACGGTGGACGAGATCGAGGAGCCGTGCACGCGCGCGGAGCTGCTGGCCTGCGCCCACCGGCTGTTCCGCGCCCTGGCCGTCATCCAGCAGCTGAGCACGGAGCAGTACCTGCGCCTGGCCGCCGAGGCCGTGCGCGAGCGCGAAGAGCGGCTGCGCTCCTTCAACCGCATGGTCACGCACGAGCTCAAGAACCGCATCGGCAGCATCCTGGGGGCGGGGCAGCTGCTGGAAGATCCCGAGATCTCGGCCGATCCCGCCCGCCGCGTGCGCTTTGCCACCATGGTGACGCAGAACGCCGACGCCATGCAGGACGTGCTGCAGAACCTGTTGGAACTGTCCAGGATGGACGTGGATTCGCGCCGCCAGCGCAACGTTCCCCTGGAGCGCGCCGCGGCCGAGGTGTGCCGCCAGCTGCGGGAGATGTCGCAGGCGGGCGGCGTACAGGTGCGCATCGAGCAGCTGCCGGACATGGAGGTGAGCTCCGGCGCCCTGGAGCTCTGCCTCACGAACTACGTCTCCAACGCCATCAAGTACGCCGACCCCGCCAAGACCGACCGCTGGGTGCGCGTCTCCGGCCAGGTGCACCGCACGGACGGCGACTGCAAGCTCGTGATCGCCGTGGAGGACAACGGACTGGGCGTGCCGGAGGACGCGCGGGAGCAGCTGTTCTCGCGCTTCTACCGCGCGCACGGAACGATCACGGGGGTGGAGGGAACGGGTCTCGGCCTCAGCATCGTCCGCGAGACCATCGAGGGGCTGGGCGGCGAGGCGTGGGCGGAGTTCGACGGGGCAGAGGGATCGCGCTTTCTCCTTTCGCTCCCCTGCCGCCGCTCGGCGGACCGTGATGGGCCGCGGCCGGAGGGCACGCCGGGATCGTCTCAGGACCGGGCGGAGGCGTGACCCTGTCGCGCCGCTGGCACGGGTCGTAATTTGGGCGCCCGGAGAAGGGAACCAGCGCCTCCGTCCGGCGGTACGATCTACCACGCAAAGAAACACGCGTTTGCGAATCTCCGGCCGCCTTTCGCCGAGCACGCGAGGCGTTTCCGGCGCGGACGGCAGCGTTCCCTCCATGCGGGGGGCGGCCGTTTGGCAGGGTACCCTTGACGCAGCGGACCGGCGGCGGGCCCACCCTGCCGGCACCGCCGCCGAATTGTTAGGTTTAGTTACAATAAGCCATCCCAGGTAGATCAATCCCATGCAGACACTCGACGCCGGCCGCCGCACCACGCGGGTAGAGGCCCTGAAGCGCGACATCGAATCGCACGTGCGGCATACGCTCGCGCGCGACGGCGCCTCGGCCACGGAGCGCGACGTGTACGTAAGCACGGCGCTGGTGGTGCGCGACCGCCTTGCGGAGCGCTGGGCCACCACCAACGCCCGCTACCAGCACCGCGACGTAAAGCGCGTCTACTACATGTCGCTGGAGTTCCTCATCGGGCGCACGCTGGGCAACGCGCTGGTGAACCTGGGGCTGGAGGGCGCCACGGCCGAGGCGCTGGAGGAGCTGGGCTACCGCCTGGAGGACCTGCGCGAGCGCGAGCCGGACGCGGGGCTGGGCAACGGCGGCCTGGGGCGCCTGGCCGCGTGCTACCTGGACAGCATGGCCACGCTGGAGCTTCCCGGCACGGGCTACGGCATCCGCTACGAGCACGGCATCTTTCGCCAGGGCGTGGACGAGCAGGGGCGCCAGGTGGAGAAGCCGGACAACTGGCTCCATGACGTGAACCCGTGGGAGATCGCCCGGCCGGACCGCACCTACAAGGTAAAGTTCTACGGCCGCGTGGAGGGGCGCCCGGACCCGGACGGCCGCGTGCGCTACGCGTGGATGGACGCCAGCGAGGTGCTGGCCATGGCGTACGACACGCCCGTCCCCGGCTACTGCAACAACACCGTCAACACGCTGCGCCTGTGGGCCGCCAAGGCCACGGAGGAGTTCGACCTCACCGACTTCATCCGCGGCGACTACGTGCGGGCCGTGGAGAGCAAGACGCAGACGGAGACCATCTCCAAGGTCCTGTATCCCCCCGACGACACGGGGCAGGGCAAGGAGCTTCGCCTCAAGCAGCAGTACTTCTTCGTCAGCGCCACGCTGCAGGACATCATCCGCCGCTACCTCACGGAGCGCCGGACGTTCGCGGACTTCGCCGACAAGGTGCAGATCCAGCTCAACGACACCCATCCCGCCGTCGCCATCCCCGAGCTGATGCGGCTGCTGATGGACGAGCACGGGCTGGGGTGGGACGAGGCGTTCAACATCGCCCGCAACACCTTTGCCTACACCAACCACACGGTGCTGCCCGAGGCGCTGGAGGCGTGGGGCATCGACCTGTTCAGCCGCCTGCTGCCGCGCCACCTGGAGCTCATCCGCGAGATCGACCGGCGGTTCCGCGCGCGGGTGCAGGAGAAGTTCCCGGGCGACTTTGCGCGCGAGGAGCGGATGGCCATCCTGGGCGGCGGGCAGGTGCGGATGGCGCACCTGGCCATCGTGGGCAGCCACACCACCAACGGCGTGGCGGCGCTGCACACGGAGATCCTCAAGGACCGCATCTTCCGCGACTTCCACGAGCTGTGGCCGGACCGGCTGACGTCCGTGACCAACGGCGTGACGCAGCGCCGGTGGATGCTCAAGTCCAACCCCGGCCTGGCGGAGCTGATCACCGAGGCCATCGGCGCGGAGTGGATCACCAACCTGGAGGTGCTGTCGCAGCTGGAGCCGCACGCCGAGGACGCGGAGTTCCGCGAGCGGTGGCAGCGGGTCAAGGTGGAGAACCGCCGGGGGCTGGCGGAGCTGGTGCGGGTGGAGTCGGGGGTGCAGGTGGACCCGCGCAGCATGATGGACGTGCACATCAAGCGCATGCACGAGTACAAGCGCCAGCTGCTCAACGCCCTGCGCTGCGTGGACGCGTTCCTGGAGCTGCGCGACGCGCCGGACCTGGACGTGCCGCAGCGGGCCGTGCTCTTTGGCGGCAAGGCGGCGCCCACGTACTGGACGGCCAAGCTCATCATCCAGCTCATCAACCGCATCGCCGGCACGGTGAACGCGGACCCGCTGGCGGGGCGTCTGCTGCGCGTGGCGTTCATCCCCGACTACCGCGTGTCCCTGGCGGAGCGGATCTTTCCCGGCAGCGACCTGTCGGAGCAGATCAGCACGGCGGGCTTCGAGGCCAGCGGCACGGGCAACATGAAGTTCGCCCTGAACGGCGCGCTCACCATCGGCACGCTGGACGGCGCCAACGTGGAGATCGTGGAGCGGGTGGGACGCGAGAACGCCTTCATCTTCGGCCTCACGTCCGAGGAGGTGGAGGCGAAGACGGCCTCCGGCTACATCCCGCGCGAGGTGTACGAGGCGAGCCCGCGGCTGCGGCGGGTGCTGGACTTCGTGGCGTCGGGCGCGCTCTCGCCGGAAGAGCCGGGCCTGTTCCGGCCGCTGGTGGAGGGGCTGCTGCACCACGATCCGTACATGGTGCTGGCGGACTTCGACGCGTACGTGGCCGCGCAGGCGCAGGTGGACGAGGCCTGGCGCGACCAGGAGGCGTGGACGCGCAAGGCCATCCTGAACGTGGCGCGCTGCGGCTGGTTCAGCAGCGACCGGTCCGTGCGCGAGTACGCGGAGCGGATCTGGAAGTTGTGAGGGCGGCAGTGCCTGGTGCCAAGTGACTGGATGATCAGGGCCAGGCGCTGATACCACGTTTCGCGATTCCCTGTGCACTGGCGGAAAGAAAACAATCACGCGGAGACGCGGAGGAATAAAGAGAGGACGCGGAGAAAACCTTCTGTTCTCCGCGTCCTCTCTGTTGTCTCCGCGTCTCCGCGTGATTCCATCCGGACCGGGATGCACACAGAAACCTGAGGCTTGGTATGATCGGTTGGATGATGCGATGGGGCCCTCCTCCGGAATCCGGGGGAGGGCCTTTTCGCGTGCGGCTTTGCTTCGTTGTCCACACCCGGACACCTGTGCCCACGGTGGAAACGAGCGCAGCGATTGGCTTGTACGAATCCCTGGAAAGGGCGAGACTTAAACCGAACAGGTGCCGAATGCTCGGCTGTTCTGTTCGATGGACTCGAATCTCACCCAGGGAGGGCCAGATGGCGATCGAGGACGTGCTGTGGGACATCGGCGGGGCCGTTTTCAACGTGAAGGCGTACGGCGCATCGGGGGAGTACGATCCCAACGCCGACCCCGACCTCAACTCCAGCCTGCCGCCGGGTACGCCGGCCCAGCCGGACGATACGGGCGCCTTTGAGCAGGCGCGCGACGATGCGGTGGCGGTCGGCGGAATCGTGTTCGTCCCCGCCGGCAGCTACCGCATCTCGCGCCTGCTGGAGCTCGGGGGCACGGGCGAGTCCGGGCTCACCTGGCAGGGGGCCGCGAGCCTGCGCTACGGTGCGCAGTCCCTCGTCTTTGTGACCGACAGCGAGGCGCGCGCGGCCCTGCGCGTAACGGCGCCGTCCACCACCATCCGGGGAATCGCCGTGCTGAACCGCGGCAGCTCCACCATCGGGGTGGACGTGCGCGACCACTTCAACTGCGTGTTCGAGCGCGTGCTGGTGCAGGGCTTTTCACAGTCGCAGTTCCGCTGCGGCGCCACGGTGGCCGGCCGGGGCTCCTTCTGGGGGCGCTGGCGGGACTGCACCATCCAGACGAGCCCGCAGCCGGCCGAATCGGAGCCCCAGAACCTCCCTGCGCCCACCGAGGGCGCGTACGGCATCCACAGCACCGGCAACTTCAACAACTGCGTCATCGACAGCTGCATCTTCATCGCCGGCGACCTGCAGTACTGGGAGGCGATCCGGGTGGAGAACACCGAGACGCCCACGCCCACCAGCACGGGCTCCGTGATCCAGAACTGCGACTTCGGCGGCGGAGTGGACACGGGGAGCCGGCACGCCATCGTGCTGGAGGACGGGTGCCAGGGCTTCAGCGTGATCAACAACCGCCACGAGTCGTACGGGCTGCGCTTTCTGCGGCAGGCGGACGGCGCGCAGGGGCTGTGGCTGAGCGGAAACCAGCTCGCCGGGGGCGTTCCCCAGACGGACCCCCCGCCGGAAGACGTGCTGACCCGGTACAACCCGGAGGTGGGCCCCGCGGAGATGCTGGTGCGGATCGAGGGAGCGGACGTGGAGATCGGCCACAACCACCTGTCCAACGCCACGTACGGCATCTACGTGGAAACCGGGGCGCAGCGGGTCCTCGTCCATCCGCAGGCGGTCGGCGGCTCCGTGACCACACCGGTGCAAAACGCGTCCACGGGAACGGTGACGGTGCTGCAGCACGGTTCGGCAGGCTGGAGCGTGGATGCGGACGTGATCCTCGCCCGGCCCGACCGCTTTCTCCGGGGGCGGCGCGCGGGCGGCCAGGTGGAGCGGCTGGTGGGCATCGGCAGCGGGGACGTGGTGTACCTGGGCGCGATGGACGCCATCACGCGGACGGTGGTGCGCGCGGGCGGCGCGGACCACCTGACGCTGGAGACCAACAAGCTGGGCCTGTTCGGCGTGGCGCCGGCCACGCGCCAGGCGTACACCGTCAGCGGATCGGCGCTCCCGCTGCGCTCGCTGAACTCCAGCACGGCGACGGCGCAGCAGGTGCGCGAGGTGCTGGCCACGCTCATCAGCGATCTGAAGAGCTACGGCCTGCTGGGCTGAGCGGGCTGCGACGCGCCGCCGGCTGCCGTGCGTCGTGCGAACGGCCCTCCTCCGGATCCGGGGGAGGGCCGCTGGCGTTTTCGGTGGATGGGGATTGGATGCTGAGGCAGAGTCCCGGCCCCGGCGACTGAAGTCGCGGCACCGAAAACGTGATGCCGGCCTTCGCCGACGGCTCGTGCACCGGCAGGCTGTGTGCACCGGGGCGGAAAGCCGGCGGGAAGGTTCCGGTGTGGGTCGGGGTGGGAGCACCGGGGCGGGTACCCGGCCGGCCCGGCGCATGAATTCGCGGCAATGAACCCACAATGTCGGCCTTCGCCAGGCCTTCGCCGACAGCTCGTGCACCGGCGGCCCGTGTGCACCGGGGCCACGGTCCGCCGGGCCAGGAGCGAATGAATTCGCCGCTGGAAAATCGCGAAGTCCGCCTTCGCGGACTGCTCCTGCACCGGTGGCCGATGAGCACCGGAGCGCAGTTTCACGCAGTTGAAGCCTCGTTCGGCGAGCGCAGCGAGCCGAGACGGGGCTTACCGCTTTCCCAGCGGCGGCTTTAGCCGCTCGGGACGGATGCTCGCTTTCGTGCTGCTGGGACCCGCCCCGCTCCGTCGCGGGCTCCGCTTTCGTGCCTCTTAGCCCGCCTGTCGTCCGCCCGCCCGGTCGCATCGCCGCCGCCGCGCCTGGATTCTGCCCGCGCGGGCTGGTGAAGCCTCACGCAGTTTGTGAGGCTTTCCGCAGTTGTTGCGGCGGCTTTAGCCGCTCAGGACCGACTCCGCGCCGTCCGCATTCCGTCGTTATCCGCACGCAGGTTGCCGCCCCGCGCCGCCGCTGCGTAGGTTGCGAGCCATGCAATCCATCGCCCGAATCCGCCGCTCCGCCGCCGCGCTGATCCCGATCCTCGCGCTGGCGACATCGTGCGCGCCCGCGACGCAGCCCGGCGCATCCGCCGATCCCCATCGATCGAACGCATCCCCATCCGCCGCCCTCACGCCTGCTACGCGCGCGGGTGAGCTGGACGCGGAGGCGCGGGCGTGGGTGGACCGCACGCTGGCATCGCTGTCGCTGCGCGAAAAGGCGGGGCAGCTCGTGTTTCCGTGGAGCGGCGGCGAGTACGTGGCCGAAGACTCGCCGGAGATGGACCGGCTGCTGGAGTGGGTGGAGCGCGACGGCGTGGGCGGCATCGTCATCTCCATCGGCCTGCCGCACAGCTACGCGGCCAAGCTGAACGCCATCCAGCGCCGCGCCAAGGTGCCGCTGCTCATCACCACGGACATGGAGAGCGGGCCGGGAATGCGCCTGGGCGGCGGATACACGCTGCCGCACCTGCTGCCCCTGGGCGGCGGCACGTCGTTCCCGCCCGCGATGGCGCTGGGGGCCATCGGCGACGCGGCGCTGGCGGAGGAGGTTGGCCGGGTCACGGCGCGCGAGGCGCGGGCCGTGGGCGTGCACCTGAACTTCGCGCCCGTGCTGGACGTCAACTCCAATCCGCTGAACCCCATCATCAACACGCGCTCCTTCGGCGAGGACCCGCGCGAGGTGGCGCGGCTGGCCACGGCGTTCATGCGCGGCGAGCAGGCGCAGGGGCTGCTGGCGGCCGGCAAGCACTTTCCTGGGCACGGCGACACGGAGGCGGATACGCACATCGGCGTGGCGGCCATCCGCGCGGACCGCGCCCGGCTGGATTCCGTGGAGCTGGTCCCCTTCCGCGCCGCCGTCGACGCGGGCGCGGACGGGATGATGGCGGCGCACATCTCCGTCACGGGGGTGGAGGGGCCGGACGCGCCGCCCACCTCGCTCTCCCGCCGCTTCGTCACGGACGTGCTGCGCGGGGAGATGGGGTTCGAAGGCCTGGTGATCAGCGACGCGATGGACATGGGCGCCATCGTCCGCCGCTACGGCCGCACGGAGCCGCTGCTGATGGCCCTGGAGGCGGGCGTGGACCTGCTGCTGCAGCCGCTGGACGCCCGCGAGGCCATCGACGCGGTGGTGGAGGGCGTGCGCGCGGGGCGGGTCACGGAGGCGCGGCTGGATGCGTCCGTGCGGCGCATCCTGGAGGCCAAGGCGCGCGCCGGGCTGCACCGCGGGCGCGCAGTGAGCCTGGAGGCGGTGGATGACGTCGTCGGCGCGCGTGCCCACCGGCAGCTGGCGGAGTCGGTGGCGCAGCGCTCCATCACCCTCGCCCGCGACGCGCGGAACAGCGTGCCGCTGGCGCCGGGGGCGCGCGTGCTGTCCGTGACCTATGCGGACGGCATCGACCTCACGGCCGGCCGCTGGTTCGACCGCGAGCTCACGCGGCTGGGATTCACCATCGGCTCGTTCCGGGTGGATCCCAACACGCCACCGGAGACCTATGCCCGCATCCTGGCCCTGGCGGACTCGGCGGACGTGATCCTGGCCTCCGCCTACGTGCAGCCGCGGGAGCACGCGGGCACCGTCGGCGCGGCGGGTGGATTTCCGCAGTTCGTGCAAACGCTGGCGCGGCGCGGGACCCGCGTCGTCGCCGTCTCGTTCGGGAGCCCGTACGTGATCAGCTTTTATCCTGATGCGCCGGCGTACCTGCTGGCGTGGGGCGGCGCGGAGGTCAGCCAGCGCGCCGCCGCCCGCGCCCTCGCGGGGACCGCGGCCATCGGCGGGCGCCTGCCCGTGACCATTCCGCCCGCCCTGCCGCGCGGCACGGGCCTCACGCGCGAGGTGCGGCAGTGATGGAGATACAAATGATCCACCGGGACAGGGATGGATCGCGCCGGCGGCAGCCCGCCCCTCCCCCGGCCCCTCCCCGCTCGTCCCTCGCGGAGAGGGGAGACGGCACTCCGGGCGCGGCGGCGGATTCCTCGCACGGGCGGAGGGCCCCCACCCCCCGGCCCCCTGCCCCCGCTCCGCGGGGGAGGGGGAGAACTGCGGCACGGGCACGGTCCCAGGCCGGCGGCGTGGTACTCCCCCGTGACGGACCGTCCGCGCAGGCGGACTTCGTGTGTTCGTTGCGGCGGCGAATTCATTCGCTCGGTCCGGTGCTCGCCCTGCTTACCGGCCTCGTCGTGGCAGGATGTGCCGCGAATCCGCCCGCTGCTGCATCCCAGGCCACGAACCCGCCGGTCGCCGCCGCCTCCGCCCCCGCCGCCGCCAGCGTCGTCGCCGGGGCGGATACGCTCCCGGACCTGCCGGAAGTGCGGCGGGAGTTCCGGGGCGTGTGGGTGGCGACGGTGGACAACATCGACTGGCCGTCGCGGCCGGGGCTTCCGGCGGACAGCCAGCGCGCGGAGCTCGTCGCCATCCTGGACCGCGCGGTGCAGCTGAACCTGAACGCCATCGTGCTGCAGGTGCGGCCCGCGGCGGATGCGCTGTATCCGTCGCAGCTGGAGCCGTGGTCGGAGTACCTGAGCGGACGGGCCGGCGCGCCTCCCTCGCCCGCGTACGATCCGCTGCAGTTTGCCGTGGAAGAGTCGCACCGGCGCGGGCTGGAGCTGCACGCGTGGTTCAACCCCTACCGCGCCCGGCATCCCTCCGCGGAGACGGAGCTCTCGGCGGAGCACATCGCCGTCGCGAGGCCCGACCTGGTGCGGCCGTACGGACGGGGGCAGCAGTGGATGGATCCCGGCGAGCCCGAGGTGCGCGCGCGCACGCTGGCCGTGGTGCTGGACGTCGTCCGCCGCTACGACATCGACGGCGTGCACCTGGATGACTACTTCTATCCGTATCCGGAACAGGATTCCGCGCGGCAGAACATCGACTTCCCGGACGAACCAAGCTGGCGGCGCTACGTGGCCGGCGGGGGGACGATGCCGCGCTCCGACTGGCGGCGCGAGAACGTGAACACCCTCATCCGCGAGCTGTACGCGGGCATCCACCGCGAAAAGCCGTGGGTCAAGTTCGGCATCAGCCCGTTCGGGTGGTGGAAGACGAACTATCCGCTGGGCGTGGGCAACGGGTTCGAGCAGCACGAGGCGCTGTATGCGGACGCCCGCAAGTGGATCCGCGAGGGGTGGGTGGACTACTACACGCCGCAGCTGTACTGGGCCATCTCGCGCCCGGACCTGCCGTATCCCGTCCTGCTGCGCTGGTGGGTCGAGCAGAACGTGCACGATCGGCACATGTGGCCGGGCAACTTCACCAGCCGGGTGCCGCGCGAGTGGCGGGCGGAGGAGATCACCGATCAGATCTGGGTGACGCGGGGGATTCCGGGCGCCACGGGCAACGTGCACTTCAGCATGAGGGCGTTCCTGCAGAACCCCGATTCGCTGAACGAGCGCCTGCTCCGCGGGCCGTACCGCGAGCGGGCGCTGGTCCCCGCGACGCCGTGGCTGGGCGGCCGCGTACTCCCCGCGCCGCGCGTCGCCGTGCAGACCGGCCCCGGCTGGGCACGCTACCCCGTGCGCATCGAGCCTGCGCCGGGCGCGGAGCCCACGTGGTGGATCGTGCGCGTGCGACGGGGAACGGGGTGGACGGTGGACGTGATCCCCGGCGCGCAGCGGGCGTACAACATCGATGCGCCCGCGGCCGGGCAGCCGGCCCCCGCCGTAGTCGTCGTTACGCCCGTGGACCGGCTGGGGACGGAGGGAGCGCCCACGTACACGCCGGTGATGTAGGGTTCTCGCGGGTGGCCCTCACCCGGGTTCGTAAACCTCACCCACCCTCTCCCCCAAACGGCGTGAGAGAGGGTGTACACGCCAGCCCCGGCGCGCCGCCGGGGCTTCTGCGTTGGAAGCAGTCCTCCCGCTCCTGCCCGCGGAGCAGGGGAGGGGCCCGGGGGGAGGGGGCTCCCCGCCCACGGCAGGATGGCTGCTTCCGTGCACGTACTGCGGTTCTCTCCCCTCTCCGCGAGGAACGAGCGGGGCGGGGCCGGGGGAGGGCGGCGGCTGCCGGCGCGGTCCATTCCCTCCCGCGATGCGGTCACGTCCCCGGCCTGACATTTAGGCACACCGACGCTCGCGCCCTCCGGCGGGTCGTGTTAGTTTAGGCCCCGAGCGTACCACCGGCGACCTTCAACCCGCTGAGCACGATGGCCGAGTCCGGCACCCTTCTGCGCACGCCGCTGCACGCCGAGCACGCATCGCTCGGCGCCAAGCTCGTTCCGTTCGCGGGCTACGAGATGCCGGTGCAGTACCCCACCGGCATTACCGCCGAGCACCACGCCGTCCGCAAGGCCGCGGGGCTGTTCGACGTGAGCCACATGGGCGAGTTCACCGTGCGCGGCGACCGGGCGCTGGACTTCGTGCAGCGCGTCGTCACCAACGACGTGTCCAAGATCGAGGTGGGGCAGGCGCAGTACAGCACCCTGCTCAACCACGACGGCAAGCTGCTGGACGACCTGCTCGTCTACCGCTACCCCGACCACTACCTGCTGGTGGTCAACGGCAGCAACAAGGACAAGGACTTCCGCTGGATCCAGCAGTTCGCCGGCGAGTACGGCGTGGAACTGGAGGACCACACGGACGACATCGCGCTCCTCGCCCTGCAGGGTCCCAAAGCGGAAGGCATCCTGCGCAGGCTGACGGACGCGGACCTGGATTCCATCCGCTACTACCGCTTTGCCGAGGGCACGGTGGACGGCATCCCGGCCACCATCAGCCGCACGGGCTACACGGGCGAGGACGGATTCGAGCTGTACGTCCCCGCGGAGCACGCGGCCAAGCTGTGGCGCCGCCTGCTGGAGGTGGGCAAGGACGACGGCCTGACCCCCGCCGGCCTGGGCTGCCGCGACTCGCTGCGCCTGGAGATGGGCTACGCGCTGTACGGCAACGACCTGGACGAGGACACCACGCCGCTGGAGGCCGGCCTCGGCTGGGTGGTGAAGATGGACAAGGGCGACTTCGTGGGCCGCGATGCCCTGGCCCGCCAGAAGGAGCAGGGAATCGGCCGCAAGCTGGTCGGCTTCCGGCTCAAGGAGCGGGGCTTTCCGCGCCACGGCTATCCCGTTTCGGTGGATGGGCAGGAGTGCGGCGTGGTGACGAGCGGCGTCGTGAGCCCCACGCTGGGCGAGGGCGTGGGGATGGCGTACGTCCCGACGGCATCGGCCAAGCTTGGCACGGAGATCGGGATCGTGATCCGCAACACGACGGTGCCCGCGGAGGTCGTGCGGCCCCCGTTCCACAAGGGCGGCACGGTGAAGACGGGCTGAACCGGCGGGGAACTGCGGGTTACGGGGGACAGGTTACAGGTTACAGGTACAGGGCTCGGAAACCGGGCTGGTCGCCGTCGAGGGCCGAGCGAATGAATTCGCCGCAACGACGACACGAAGTCCGCCTGCGCGGACTGTCCGTCACGGGCGAGTGCCACGCCGTCGCTGACCGTGCACGCGTGAAGTTCTCCCCCTCCTGCCCGCGAAGCGGGGGAGGGGGCCGGGGGGAGGGGGCCCTCCGCCGGTGCACGCAGTTCGCTCTGGGGCACGAACCGCAGTTCAACCTCCCCCAGGGGTTTTTGGGGGAGGTCGCGAGGAACGAGCGGGTGGGGGCGCCGACGGGAGCATGCGCCCCAGGTTTGGTCCACGCAGGCGCAGTTCACGCAGCTCATCCCAGGCACATCCTCCTGACGTCACGTCCGGCAACACAGGCAACTCAGAGGCAACGCACGGTGGCGGAAGCGGTTCTCATCACCACGGACGACCTGGAGCCGGCCGTCCGGCTTCGGGCGGCGTTCGAGGGGCAGGGGCTCAAGGTGGAGCTGCTGGCTCCCGGCGAGGGGCTGGCCGACGCCCTCCAGGAGCCGCTCCTGGTAGTGATCACCGGCGGCCTGCGCGAGCGCCGCGCCCGCGCCCTCATCGCGTCTGCCCGCGAGCGCACGCGGCTGCCCGTCATCGGCCTTACGGAGGCCACGGAGCCCGCCAGCCGCGACATCTGCCGGCAGCTGGGCCTCAGCGAGTGCTTTCCCAAGCCCATCGACGTCGAAGAGGTCGCCCTCGTGGGCCGCCGCCTGATCCAGCGCGAGGAGCTGCGCGAGATCACCGGCATCGTGGGCGAGACGGACGCCATGGAGCAGGTGCTGGAGCGCGTCGTCCAGATCGCGCCCGTGGCCTCCACCGTCCTCATCCTGGGCGAAAGCGGCACGGGCAAGGAGCTCGTGGCGCGCGGGATCCACGCCCTGTCGCCCCGCCGCCACCGGCCGTTCATCGCCGTGAACGTGGCCGCGCTGCCGGACACGCTGCTGGAAAGCGAGCTCTTCGGCCACGAGAAGGGCGCGTTCACGGGCGCGTCGGACCGGCGCAAGGGCTTCTTCGAGCTGGCCAACGGCGGCACCATCTTCCTGGACGAGATGGGCGAGATGCCGCAGGGCACCCAGACCAAGCTGCTGCGGGTGCTGGAGGAGCGCGAGTTCCGGCGGGTGGGCGGCGAGGAGAGCATCCGCGTGGACGTGCGCGTGGTCGCCGCGACCAACCGCGACCTGCGCGAACAGGTGCTGAACGGCGCGTTTCGCCGCGACCTGTACCACCGGCTCAACATCCTGCGCATCGAGCTGCCGCCCCTGCGCGCCCGGCGCGAGGACGTCCCGCGGCTCATCGACGGCTTCATCCGCCAGTTCAGCGCGCAGCACGACCGGCCGTTCGTGGGCATCGAGCCGGATGCGCTGCGCATCCTGGTGGACTACGACTGGCCAGGCAACGTGCGCGAGCTGCGCAACCTGGTGGAGAGCATGGTGGTGCTGGCCCCCGGCCGCGTCATCCGCCCGGAGGACATCCCCGCCGACGTGCGCTACGGCCGGCGCGGCGACTCGCTGCTCCCCGTTCCCGTGTCCATGGGCCGCGCGCGCGGCAGCGGCAACGGCGCGGGCGGCGGCGAGACGTCCGGGCTGCCGGCGCCGCCCCCGCCGGAGCTGGAGTTCATCCTGCGGACGCTGTTCGACCTGCGGATGGACATGGAGGACCTGCGCCGCGAGTTCGAGGTGTACCGCGCCCGCCACGGCGACGAGCTGCCCATCGGCACGGGGGTGGGCTCGTTCTCCATCCCCAACTCCGGCGGATACACGCCCTACGCCTCCGCGCCCATCGCCCTGGGCCCACCCGCCATCGCCTATCCGGAACTGGATGTCGAGCCGGAGCGCGAGGAGGGCACGGTGGTCTTCCGTCCCGGCAAGACGATGGCGGACATGGAGCGCGAGGCCATCAGCGCCGCGCTGCTGCACTCCCGCGGCAACCGCCGGCGCGCCGCGGAGATGCTGGGCATCGGCGAGCGGACGCTGTACCGGAAGCTGAAGGAGTACAACATCGAGGAGTGAGGCGGAACGGCAGGGAATAGGGAATAGGGAATAGCCTGCTCGGCTGTTCCGCCCTGCCACGCCCCAACTGTCATTCCCAGGGAGGCGCCGCGCGATCCCGACGCGTGCGAGATGTGTGTGCGCCGACCGAGGAATCTGCTCCGCCGGTGCTCGTGCCTGGCCCTCGCGATGGTACCACGTCTGCGCCGCGCCTCAGTGCGAGACAGCCCTCCCCCGGCCGATTCCGGGGGAGGGCTGTCGTCGTTCGGCTGGATGCGGACCCGGCCGGGCAGAGCGAATGAATTCGCCGCAACCCTACGAAGTCCGCCTCACAGGTGCCGGCTGCGCGCCCGGCCCCCCTCGCCGTCACCCGCCCGCCGCCCGCAGGCTGAGCACGCCCAGCTCGAAGAGCGACTGCGCGTCGGGGTCGAGCGCCTTGAGTTCCGCGCAGGTCCGGCCGGGCAGCTCGGCGAGGGCGCGCGCCTGGCCCGGGTTCAGGGCGACGCTTCGGAGGTCGGAGACGACGATGCCCGCCGCGCGGTCGTGCTGGCGGACGAGCGGGCCGAGCTCCACCTGCAGGGACTCGAAGTCGAGCGGCGCGGCCTCGGGCAGCGCCAGCGCCGCGCCCAGCGCCGCCTCCATCGCCCGGCGGTGGTAGTGCGCGCCGATGTACGCCCTGCCCTTCGCGCACCTCGCCTGCAGCGCGGCCCGGTCCGAGAGCGCGGCGTGGATGCGGTGAGCGACGGCCTGATAGGCGTCGGGGTTTCGTTCAACCATCGCCGCAGTCTCAAAGACCTCGAGTCCGTGCCCCTCGGGGAGCAGGTGACGCATGTTGCCGCAGCCGTTGGTGAACACCGGGCAGCCGTTGTGCACCGACTCGAGCACGTAGAATCCGAAGGTCTCCGGGACGGCGTTGTACGCGAGCCCGAACGCGCACTGCCGCATCAGCTGGAAGAGCGCGCGCTGGTTCAGCGCCGGCACCGGCACGAAGAAGTCCTCGGGGGTCCAGCCGTAGGGCTCCAGCAGCCGCCGCATCCACTCGAGCGCGTTGCTCGAGAGGTTGACTTCCATCGTGAGCAGGCGCACCGGGCGACCGCCGGCCTCGCGCGCCAGCTCGTTGAGCTTCAACAGGATGCTCACCGTCGCCAGCACGTCTTGCTTGTGCGGCTGCAGCGCGTGCCCCACCACGTCGCCGCTGTCGAGCAGCGCGCGCACCCCTGGGGGGATTTCGGCGCCCGGCATGTCGCTCCCGTCGGGCTCCTCGACGCAGGGGAGCGCGAGAGGAACGGCGGCCACCTTGCCGAAGGCGCGCGGGTCCAGGCAGCGGCGTCGCTCCCAGTCGGGAAAGGCGTGCAGCGAAGTGAGCACCCGCGCGGTGTAGTCCGAGTTGCCCAGGTGGAGGTCGATGGCGTCGTTCCCGAGCCAGCTCCCCAGTGGGTTCGAGCAGAGGACGTGGTAGAAGACAACGCTCCGGCGCGCCCACTGCCGACCGGGAGGACACATGCCGAGGCTGACGTCGCCGTAGAGCGCAAGGTCGGCAGGAGACGCCGCGACGAGCTCGGCGCGGCTCTTCGCCAGGTGCAGCGGCAAGAGCCGCTCGATGTTCGACTTCGAGACCAGGGACCCGTGCACCTGGGTGCGGTACCCCGCCGTCTCGAGCGCCTGGACGAGGTACGCGTTGGAGAGCTCGACCGCCGGGGGGGCGTCGACGGGCTCGAAGAAGGCGTGCGCCGTCTTCACGCCGGCCACCAGACCCGCTCGACCCATCGGGGGGAGAGGCGCGGGGGGGTGAAGGCGCGGATCCGGTGATTAAGTAGAAGCTCGTCGCAAAACATGTGATACATCCACGATGGGGTAGTCGCGGAACGCGCCGTCTTTCCGCGCGGCGGCGACGCATTCGCCACCTTCGTCCCGGCGCGAGCTGTCGTCCGCGGTGCCACCGGAGGATTGCCCGTGCCCCCCCCCCGCCGGGGTGAGTCGGGCGCGACGCACGCCCCGGCCGGATCGGGGCGTCCCTGACCTGCGGTAGAGTAATCATCCCACCGCTTAAAAGCAAAGCCCCCTCCCGGCGAGGATACCGGGAGGGACTTCGTCACCAATTTCCTGCAGGTTGGTTTTTGCAGCCGAGAATCACGCCACGTTGCGGTGGCAGTCGGCGCAGCGGCCGCGGATGGTGAGGGCGACGATCCGCGCAACGTCGTGTCCGTTCCCGTCGGCATCGCGGCCGCGAAGGCGGGGATGGACCAGAACGTGATCGCGCCGCTGGTGGAGGAGGGGCTGGTCTCGCAGTACTCGGCGACCCCGGCGTACCAGGGCGGTAGCTTCATCCCCACCGCCATCCGGGTCGTGGCGTCCGACCCCGGCCAGTTCAGCCGCACCATCCACATCCAGGGCGACGCGCTGGCGAGAAGCGCGGAGAGCTGAGCATCACGCCCCGGAAACCTGCCGGAGCCTGAACGCATCGCAGACCGTTCTTTCCGATCGAAAATCAATCAAACCCGGTCGAGGGGATCCACAACGCGCCCCCGGTGCGGTCGCCCTGGCGAATGCCGGCCGAGACGGACGCAGGCCGCCCCGTCCTCGCGCAGCGTCCTCAACGACTGGATGCAGAAGGTCAAGGAGGGGGCGGGGGTGGACGTGG
>DASQZE010000040.1:0-11269 GCA_035638875.1 Longimicrobium sp. | reverse complement strand
GCGGGCCTCCCGCCGCGTTGCCAGCCCTCGGTGATGCGGGCCAGATCCTTCGGTCGGCGCCATGGATCTAACCGGGAGAAGGGTTTCGGCGGCGCCTCCCTCAGGAAATCAAGCGCGGGGAAAGATTCTTACACACGCTCTGAGGCCTGCACATCGCCGCGTCCATCTGTTCCGTGCTACCGTAGCAGAAAAGAAAGGTGCCTTAAACGCTGGCGCACAATGATTTGTGTGTATATCATGGAGGCAAGCGTTCCCCTCCAGAGGATACCCATGATCAAGCACTACGAGCCGGCACAGGCGCCGGCCCGCACGGTTCTCATCGTCGAGGACCAGATCGAGATGCGCGCCATCGCGAGCGCCTACCTGGAGCGCCAGGGCTACCGCGTGCTGGCCACGGACAACGGTGCCGACGCCGTCCGCACGGCGCGGGACGAGCACCCGGACCTGATCTTCATGGACATCTCCATCCCCGGGATGGACGGCATTCGCGCCACGGCCGAGCTCAAGCGCGACCCGGCCACCCGCGGCATTCCCGTGGTGATCCTCACGGCGCACCCGTACGGCTCCGTGGGCAAGCGCGCCGTGGACGCCGGGTGCGACGGCTGGCTCAACAAGCCCTGCGATCCGCGCCGCCTGCTGCAGGAGGTGCAGCGCCGGGTGGGCATGGCCCACTGACCTGCCTCCGTACGGGATGACGTACCACGACCCCAGCTGGTGCGCGCGGCTGCACGCGCACCCGGCGCCTCCACCGGACTCCGCTCCCCCGCCCCGGCCGCCCGCGGACGCGCCCGCCCGTCTCTTCGTGAAGCGGGAGATCCCGTCCGTGCACGAATGCGAGTTGTGCGGCACCACGATGTACGACCACAACTGCAAGATCGTCTGCCCCAACTGCGGCTACAAACGCGACTGCAGCGACCCGTAGAGGGCTGACGGGCTACGTGGATGGTGGCCCGCGGTCTTTCAGCAACGTCGCGACCTGCTCCCGAAACGGCTGCGCTCCCGTACCGTGAACCGCGTCGAAGCGCGAGTTGGGCCGGAGTGCCGCCAGCAGCTCCGGGCTGAACCAGCCGAGCAACTCCCATGTCAGCGCGTGCTGCTCGTGCAGGTCTTTCCAGTGCCAGACGGGCTCGTAGTGGAACACCCGGTTGCGCAGGTGCCGCACCCGGTTGAGGAGCGGTGAGAGTTTGTTGCGCGATCGAATGGATCTGGGTGAGCTCGCATCCATCAGCCCGTGTGCAAAGAGCCGGGGCCAGAGGGTCTTGCGCCGCTCGTAGCGCACGTCGAACAGCGTGGTCCAGAAGCCGAAGCTCAGGTCGGCGACCAGGCAACCCGGCTCCATGGGCTTGTTCCCTCGCCGCAGCCGTGCTTTCACCGCTGCCATCACGTGCTGGTCGGGACCAAGGATGATGGGAGGATCCGCATCCAGCCAGCACGGCACGTCTCGCGATACGCACGACGGGAACGCCGCCATCCCTGCCCGGAACACCGCGTTGCGCAGCGCGATCTCCAGCCCGTGCAGCGCCGGATACAGGCTCTCGCACAGGGCCACGTTCCACAGGTAGGTCGCGAGCTTCTCGTCATCCGGCCGGCCGATGCCGTAGGCGTCCAGCCGCTCGTTGGAGAGCGCCCGGCGGAGCCCGGCGAGCAGGGGGTCTTGATTGTTGGGCGTCATCGTTGTATCGTTGTCGGCACAGTCCCCGGGCTATTCCTCTCCCGACCTTCGCGTCGGTGACGAACCCGGGGTCTTTTTTTGTCTATGCATTTCGCGCCCGCTTCAGCAACCGCACAGACCCGTCGCGATGGGCCGCGATGCAGCACCGCCAAGGTCAGGAGCGGGCCTTGCGAGGGGGGTGGGGGAGGTGTTATCATGGGCACACAATTCCTCGATACGTGGTCGGCCGCGCAGGCGGCCTCCGGGTCAGTGGTCCGATCATGCCGAGGTAGGAAGGCCACCCGTCAACGGCGGGTGGCCTTCTGCGTTTTGCCCCGGTGTGACGCACACGGTAAACAGGCCGCACCCGCCCGGCAATCCGTTGCCGGGCGGGTGAAAAAACACCCACCGCAGACGCGTCCACATTCGGCCAGGTACGGTACAAATCGATACGGATGCGCCAGCGTCCGAACGAGTTTTACTGAGACGCTTGACGAGGCGGCAGACGTCCATTTTAGTTGCGGCGTTCCCGGCTGGCGCCGCCGTTCGCGCCCGTGATCGTCACCCTCCAGCATTCGAGCGCGACCCATGGCCTCCGAGACGACTTTGCCCGATCGCGGCACCGACGTGAACCACGATTCCGACGCCCCGGCGGCCGTGCTGCGCGAGCAGTTCGGGCTGGGCGAGTTCCGGCCCGGGCAGCGCCAGGTGATCGACTGCCTGCTGAACGGCGGATCGGCGCTGGCGGTATTCCCCACGGGCGGCGGCAAATCGCTGTGCTACCAGCTCCCCGCGCTGCTGCTGGACGGCGTGACGGTGGTGGTGTCGCCGCTCATTGCGCTGATGAAGGACCAGATCGACTACCTGCGCGGGCGCGGCATCCAGGCGGCGCGGCTGGACAGTTCGCTCTCGCGCGAAGAGGCGCTGGAGGTGGAGCGCGGGCTGCGGGCGGGGACGCTCAAGCTGCTGTACGTGGCCCCCGAGCGCTTCAACAACGAACGCTTCCTGGACCAGCTGGGACGCGCCCACATCTCGCTCTTCGCGGTGGACGAGGCGCACTGCATTTCGCAGTGGGGACACAACTTTCGCCCGGACTACCTCAAGCTGGCGGAAACGTCGCGCGCCGTGGGGGTAGAGCGGGTGCTGGCGCTGACGGCCACGGCCACGCCGGCGGTGGTGGACGACATCTGCGCCAGCTTCGGCATTCCGGCGGAGTGCGCGACCGTCACCGGATTCCATCGGCCCAACCTCTTTCTCAGCACGCTGCCCACGGAGCTGGGGCGGCGCGAGCGTGTGCTGGTGGAGCGCATCCAACGCCGCGAGCCGGGAGCCGGCATCGTGTACGTGACGCTGCAGAAGACGGCGGAGCGGGTGGCGCAGGTGCTGTCGCAGGCCGGCATTCCCTCGCGCGCCTACCACGCGGGGATGGACACGGAGCAGCGCACGGCCGTGCAGGAGTGGTGGAAGGGCTCGGACCGCGCCGTGGTGGTGGCGACCATCGCCTTCGGGATGGGGATCGACAAGGCGGACGTTCGCTACGTCTACCACTTCAACCTGCCCAAGGGGCTGGAAAGCTACAGCCAGGAGATCGGCCGCGCGGGGCGCGACGGGCTGCCGTCCATGGTGGAGCTGCTGGGGAGCCTGGAGGACCTGGGAACGCTGGAGAACTTCGTCTTTGGCGATACGCCGGACCGCGACTCGCTGCGGGGGCTGGTGCAGGAGGTGGCGGACGCGGACGCGACCTTCGACGTGGCGCCGCAGAGCCTGGGCAACCGCCACGACATCCGCCAGCTCGTGCTGCGCACGGCGCTCACGTACCTGGAGCTCACGGGCGTGCTGCGGCAGACGACGCCGTTCTACGCGGGCTACAAGCTGCGGGTGATGGTGTCCGTGCCGGAGATCATCGGCCGCTTTCAGGGGGAGCGGGCGCGGTTCGTGGAGGGGATCTTCAAGCGGGCGAAGTTCGGCCGGACGTGGCACACGCTGGACCTGGACGGCCTGGAGCCGGAGGAGCGCAGCCGCACGGTGCGCGCGGTGGAGTGGCTGGGCGAGCAGGGACTGGCGGAGGTGCAGGCCAGCGACCTGCGGCTGCGCTACCACAAGCTCGTGGCCCGGCCGGACGTGGACGCGGTGACGGACGAGCTGGTGGCACGCTTTCACCGCAGCGAGGCGGCGGAGATCGGGCGCATCGGGATGGTGGCGGAGCTGGTGACGCGCGAGGGGTGCCAGACCAACTACCTGCTGGCGTACTTCGGCGAGCCGCACGACATCCCCTGCGGCCACTGCACCTGGTGCGAGACGGAGCGCCGGACGGTGTTTCCGCCGCCGCCCCCGCCGCACCCGGTGGAGGCGCGCATCGACGCGACCGCGTTCCGCCGCCTGTGCGAAACGCAGCCGGTGGTGCTGGGGACGCCGCGGCGGCAGGCGCGGTTCCTGTGCGGCCTCGCCAGCCCCGCGTTCACGGCCGCGAAGCTCAGCCGCCACATGATGTTCGGCGCGCTGGAGGACCAGCGGTTCGCGGAGGTGCTTCTGTGGTGCCAGGAGCAGGCGTGACCCGGATCGGGAGATCCTGTCGCGACCCGCACCTTTCCAGTGGCCGCCGATCGCCTGGACGGTGCGGACCGGCATCCGTATCGTTCTGGCGGGCACCTTGCCCTGCGCTGCCACCGGGCGTGACGGGCATCGACTTCCCTGAATCATAAGCCAGCCATGCGCTTCCGCCGCCTCGCGGTGCTCCCGCTCGCGCTCCTGCTACTGCTGCCGGGGTGCCAGCGGTGGCGCGGGCAGCCCCTGCCGGGCGCGAGCCCGTCGGCGCGCCAGGTGCCGTCGCCCGCGCGGGTCACGCTGTCAAACGGGAGCTCCGTCTTGGTGTGGCACGGGAGCGTGGAGCGCGACAGCCTGATCGGGCTCCTGGGACCGCGCGCGGGAGAGCGGACGCGCTTTGCCGGCCCCCCCTGGCACAGGTGCGGCGGATGGATGGCCGCGGGCTGGACTTCCTCGCCACGGCGACACTGGCCGCCGCGACGATTCTGGCGTTGATCCTGACGTCGACCCTCCCGCTGCTCGGCGGCGAGTGGTAGCACGGCCACTGCCAGGACGACGGACGATGGAACGACGGACGATGAACCGCCCCTCCGTGCACGGGTGAGTCGGTTTCCGCATCCAAGGGGCGGTGAGGCTGCTCATCCGCAAGACAACCGCCCGCACGCTGCTGCAGGGTGACGGAGCAGTGCGGCGAATCGTCTTTATTGACCACCGGCCCGCGATGCATAGCTTTCCCGCCGCCCGACGGTTGTTCCCTCCCCTTGATCGCCATCCCATGACGAAGACGTTCCCTCTCGTGTGCCGCGCGCTTTTCGTCCTGCTGCTGCTTGCCGCCGCAGCGCCCCGCCCGGGTGCGGCGCAGCAGGGGTGGCGCGTGGAGCTGGGCGAGGCGCAGGACCCGGAGTCCATGAACATGCGCCGGTTCTTCGAGGAGAACCGCGTGTTCGCCGGACCGCAGGCAGGGCTGAACCGCTGGGTGCGCATGCCCCGGCCGGTGGCGCTGCACGCCACGGAGTGCGCCACGTCCGACGTGCGCTGGGTACCGGAGCGGGCCCGCCTGGAGATCTGCTACCGGCTGCTGGTGCGGCTGACGGGGCTGCTGAATGCCTCGGACAGCACCGCTGCCGCGCTGACGCCGTCGTTCTACTTCTTTGTGCTGCACGGGGCCGCGCACGCCATCGTGGACGAGCTGAACCTGCCCACGGCGGCGGGCGAGGAGCGGGCGGCGGACGAGGTGCTGGCGCTGATGCTGGTTCCCCAGGGCGGGCGGATGAGCAGCCTGCTGCTGAACGGCGTGCGTACGCTGCAGCGCGTGGATGAGGGGTGGAGCGAGTGGGAGCACGCACGGACGCACGAGCTGACGCCGGAGCGGATCGAGACCATCGCGTGCCTGGCCTACGGCGCCAACCCGTCCGCGTTCCCCGAGTACCGCCGGTCCGGCCTGGTGCCCGCCGCGCGCGCGTCCGGCTGCGCGGCCGCGTACCAGCGCGTGTACAACGGACTGGGCCAGCGCCTCGCGCGGCACATGAACTGACGCACGGGCCGCACCTGGACGACGGGATGGATGACGACGGCCCGCGGCACCACGCCGCGGGCCGTCGCGCGTCCGGAGGAACGACTACGCCCGCGTGGACGAGACGCTGTCCCGGCGAGGACTGTCCCGTACGGAATCCGCACATCACCACGCAAGCTGTTGTGTTAACGACGCTTGCGCCTCACCCCACGGAAACGCCGTCCGGATTCCGTGCGGTCGCACAATCTTTGTCCAAGTGATCGGCGAATGCCCGCAAAGTGCTTTTCTGCATAACTTTACGGCGCTGATACACCCTGGTACGCCATTCGCCTTGAAGCAGGCCGTCCGCCGCACGCATCGCGGCGTCTGCCGGGGCAGTTCCCCGATCCAAAGCCCTCCCCATCTCAAGGAAGTACTCTCATGAAGGCACTCCAGATCGCCGCCTCGCTGGCCATCGCCGCCTCGGTGTTCGCCGCCCGCGACGGGTCCGCGCAGACGGCCACCCAGACCGTGAGCTACGAGGTCGCGGCCGTGGACCAGATCAGCGTCTCGGGCTCGCCGTCGCTCGTGGTGAACACCGCCACGGCCGGCAGCGGGCTGACCTCGGCGTCGGCGTCGGGCACGTACGCGGTCACCACCAACGGCACGGGCCGCAAGATCACGGCGTCGCTGGACACCAACATGCCGTCGGGCGTTACGCTGACGGTGTCGCTGGGCGCGCCGACGGGTGCCACGAGCGCCGGGACGGTGACCCTGAGCACCACCGCGCAGGACGTGGTGACGGGCATCACCACCGTGAACCAGTCGGGCCTTTCCATCGGCTACGGGCTGAGCGCCACCGTCGCGGCCGGCGTGGTGCCCGCCGGCAACAAGACGGTGACCTACACCATCACCGCCGGCGCCTGAGCCTTTCACGCAGTCCGGGGGCGGGCGCCGGCGACGGCGCCCGCCCCTCGCTTTCTTTTCGTTCCACGCACTTACCCTCGCAGGACCATGAAGCCCTTCCGCACTCTCGCCCTCGCGGCCCTCGCCGCGCTTTCCACGCCCCTCGGCGCGCAGGTGAGCGTCATCAGCAGCACGCTGGAGGAGCGGCCCGCCGCGCCCGGCGAGCGCTACACCGGCACCGTGCGCGTGCGCAACACCAGCACGCAGCCGCAGGTGGCGCGCATCTACCAGACGGACTACCGGTTCCTGGCGGACGGGCGCACGTTCTTCGAGCAGCCCGGCACGGCGCCGCGCAGCAATGCCGCGTGGGTGCGGTTCAACCCCTCGCAGCTCACGCTGGCGCCGGGCGAAGAGGCGGCCGTGGCGTACGAGGTCGCGGTGCCGGCGGGGGTCCTGGGTTCGTACTGGAGCGTGCTGATGGTGGAGACGGCGCCGCCCGAGCCCGTGCGCACGGCGCAGCGCGGGGTGGGGATCACGCCCGGCATTCGCTACGCCGTGCAGCTGGCCACGCACGTGGGGCAGGCGGAGCGGCGCATCGCCCTGGAAGGCGCCCGGCTCACGGGCGAGACGGGGAGCCGCGCGCTGGAGGTGGACGTGTCCAACACGGGAGAGCAGGCGGACCGGCTGGAGCTGCGCGTGGACCTGTTCGACGCGGACGGGGCTCCCGCCGGGCGGCTGTCCAGCGTGCGCGGGCTGGTGTATCCGGGCACCTCCATCCACCAGCGCTTCGAGCTCCCGGCGCTCCCTGCGGGCACCTATCGCGCGCTGCTGGTGGTTGACACCGGCTCCGACGAGGTGTTCGGCGCGGAGTACACGCTCAAGCTGTAGCGGCGGATGCAGTTCCCCATCCTGCTCGTCGTGGTGCTGGGCCTCTGCGCGGCGGATCGCGCGGAGGCCCAGCCCGCGCGCGTGGAGCGGCGCGGGGCGGCCGAGGTGGCCGGCACCCCGGGCGAGCCGCTGACGCTCCCGTTTCGCGTGACCAACCTTTCCGGCGCCCCCGCCGCCCTTGCCGGCGAGGCGAGCGTCCCGGGGGGATGGCGCATCGCGGGCGGCGGAGTCCCCGGCACGCTGGCCGCGGGCCAGTCGGAGCTGCGCCTGGTGGGCGTGGGCGTGCCGGCCGGCGCGGCGGCGGGGCGCCACGTGGTGCGCTACCGGGCCGGGGGCGCGGCGGACTCGGCCGTCGTGGTGGTGGCGGAGCGGCGCGCGGTGGTGGCGGAGCCCGTGGACGGCGAGGGGATGGCCGTCGCGGGGACGGCGTACGCCGTGCGCTTTCGGGTGGCGAACCGCGGCAACGTGGCCGAGCGGCTTGCGATTCGCGCGGAGGGCGACCAGGGGATCCGCCCCGCGGCGGACTCCTCGGCGCTCCTCCTGCCCCCGGGCGCGGAGGCGACGGTCACCGTGCGGGGGCAGACGGACGCGCGCACGTCCGCCAGCCTGCGCCACCAGGTCACGCTGCACGCGGCGGGCGCGGACCCTGCCGCCTCCGCATCCGCCGTCGCGCGGACGATGGTGCGCGTGGTGCCGCGCGGCGGCGGCCGGGTGCAGCGCCCGCGGCTGCCGGCGGAGGTCCGCGTGCGCGCGGCGGACTCGCTCTCGGCCGCGTCCGTCTCCTTTTCCGCGCACGGGCCGCTGGACGCGGCGGGGCGGGTGCGGCTGGACGTGGAGGCGCGCACGGCCGACCCCGCCGGGACGCCGTTCGCCCGGCACGACGAGTACCGGCTGCGGCTGGACGGCCCCGGATTCGGCCTGCAGCTGGGGGACGGCGTGTACGCCCTGTCGCGGCTCACGGAGCCGGGGCGCTACGGGTTCGGCGCCGGGGGATCGGTGTCACGGGGGCTGGTGCACGCAGGCGGGATGGTGGCCCGCGACCGGCGCGGCGAGGGGCGCGGCGGCGTGGCGGGTGGGTTCGCGCGGCTGGGGACGGAGCGGATGCGGGTGGGGCTGGCCTACGCGCGCCCCGATTCCGCCCCGGCCCGGTGGACGGTGGGGGGCGTGGCGGAGCCCCACCGCCTGCTGCGCGTGGAGGCCGAGGCCGCGCCCGCGTCGGGAGATTCCGTGCTGCCGCGCTCCCTCCACCTGCGCGGCAGCAGCCGCATCCTCTCCTACGACGTGCTGCACCTGCGGGGCGGACCGGCGTACCACGGGCTGGGGACCACGGACCAGGACTTCGCCTCGGCCACGCTGCGCCCCTTCGGCGCGCTCTCGCTGAGCGCGTCGGCCCGGCGCGGCGGCGACGTGGTGCTGGCGGCGGATTCCGTCATCTTTCTGCGCGCCTTTCGCCGGGCGGGGCTCTCGTGGGGGAGCTGGCTGCTGGTGGAGGCGCGCGAGGCCGCGGGCGACTCGGCGTCGCGCGGCGACTTCCGCTCCGTGTACGGGCGCATCGGCGTGCCGCTGTGGCGCAACGGGTGGATCTACCCCGGCGTGGAGGCCGGCACGGTGGTCGCCGCCCCGGGCGCGGCGCCCGAGCCGTATCGCGTCTACTCCCTGCAGTCCACCTTTTCGGGCCGCGGCGCCTCGCTCTGGGCCAGCGTGCAGCTGCGCGATGGTGCGTCCGCGTACCAGGCGGGAAACCGCGAGCTGTCCGGCGCGTTCTCGGCCCACGTGCCCGTGCTGCCGCGGACGCTGCTGCGCGTGGCGGGACAGGGGCGGCGCATCGGCGACCGGGTCCTGGAGGGATCGCTGGACGTCACCCTGGAGCGGCGGCTGCCGGCGGACCACCGGGTCGCCATCCGCGGCCTGGCCGTGGCGCAGCCGCTGGGGGGATGGCGGCCGCGCATGTACGTGGAGTACGGCGTTCCCCTGGGCATCCCCCTTCCCGCGCGGGGCCAGGAGCGCGTGGTGGTGCGGGTGGTGGATGCGGGGACGGGGCGTCCCATGGCCGGCCTGCTGGTGCGCGCGGGGGACCGCATGGCCGTGACGGACCGGCGGGGGGTGGCGGTGTTCGCGAACCTGGGGCCCGGCACGCACCCGCTGCGGGTGGAAGCGTCCGCGGGCCCCGAGCTGGTGGCCGACCGTCCGCTCCCCGCGCCCATGGCGGGAGGCGGAACGGCGCGGGTGCAGCTCGGGATGCAGGCCGCCGCTCGCCTGCAGGGGACCGTGCGGCGCGTGGCGGCCGATTCCGCGGCGGCGCCCATGGCCGGCGTCACCGTGCGCATTACCGGCCCCGGCGGCGCGCACCGCGCCGTCACGGACGCGGAGGGCCGGTTCCGGGTCGCCGGCATGCGTCCCGGCTGGTGGCGGGTGCGGGTAGATGCCGCGTCGCTCCCCCGCCACCACGCGCCGCGGGCGGACCAGCACGTGCTGCTGCAGCCCGGCGGCAGCGGCGAGGCGCTGGTGGAGGTGGTGGAGAGGGAGCGCGCGATCCAGATGATCCAGGGGGCGGAGCTAACGCTGCAGTAGGGCGGAACTGCGGGTTACAGGGACGGGTTACGGGGGACGGGTTACAGGGGACAGGTTACAGGGGACGGCCTGCAACTGCACCTGGATAATTGCCCTTTGATGACCCGCCGCGTGTGCGGATGGACCGCCGGTACGCACTTGAAGCCCCGTTCGGCGAGCGCAGCGAGCCGAGACGGGGCTTATGGCTTTCCCAGCGGCGGCTTTAGCCGCTCAGACGGGAGGCTGGCCTCCGCTCCGGGGATCGACGGTTAGACGGCGATTACGGGAACCCGGGCCCCGGAGCGGGAAGACGGCGATGGCGGGAGCACCGGCCCCACCTCGAAAGAGGCCTGGGGCTGGCCTCCTCTTCGCCGACCGCACGGCCGGATGTGCGGCCGCGCCGCCGCGCGAAACTTTCGCCGCGCACCGGCGTACGGAACGCGCCGCGCGGTTGTGCTCGACGGCCGCGCACCGGATATTCACCAGTTCACCCGCACGGCCCGCCGGGGCGCCCTGTACGGCGCCCCTTCCGCGCGTTCTCCGCGGCCGGCCGTCCCCAGATAGATCGCGCATCGTGGCCAAACCGCCCAGCCGCCCGGCCCAGCCCGGCACGTCGCCCGACGCCGCCCTCCCGGCGGAGGCATCCACCCCGCCCGCGCGCGCCGAGCGCAAGGAGCTGGTGGGCAGCATGCGCTCCAAGGAGCAGCTGCGCGCCCGCGACAAGGCGCGCGGCAAGAGCGCGCCGGCGGCGGACGCGGAGGGCACGGCGTGGGAGTGGCTCAAGTCCATCGGCGCGGCCATCCTGCTGTTCTTCGTCATCCGCACCTTTCTCATCACGGCGTACTCCATCCCGTCGGAGAGCATGGAGGAAACGCTGCTGGTGGGCGACTACCTGATGGCCAACAACGCCCTGTTCGGCGCCACCATCCCGTTCACCGACGTCAAGCTGCCGGCCCTGCGCAATCCCCGGCGCGGCGAGATCGTCGTCTTTCGGCCCACGTACAACGAGCCGCAGATCGACGTGGTCAAGCGGGTGGTCGGGGTGCCGGGCGACACGCTGCAGATGGCCAACGGCGCGCTGTTCCGCAACGGCCAGCGCGTGAACGAGCCGTACGCGCACTACGACTCGGGGATCGACGAGGTCATCGACATGGAGGGCTTCGGGCTGATGGATCCCAACATCCGCCCCGACGCGTACGGCGCCAAGAACCACCTGCCCCTGCTGCCGCCGTCGGTGG
>DASQZE010000039.1:0-16688 GCA_035638875.1 Longimicrobium sp. | reverse complement strand
CGCGCCACGCCCACGCGCGGAAGCCCGCGCAGGGGCAGGCGAAAGGTGCGTACGCCGGATTCCATCCGCAGCAGCCGCGTGTAGCCCAGCACCACGCGGACGCGGGCGTTGGCCTCGATGGGAAAGATGCGGGCGCTGAAGCGGTTGCCCTGGTCCTGCTCCAGCAGCGCGGGGTCGCGCATCTGGTGCAGGATCTCGGCGTACACGCGGTTGGCGCGCAGGCGTTCCACGACCTCGCCCTCCATCAGCCGGCCGTTCACCTCCTTGGCGAAGCGGCTCACGGTGGCGCCCTCCGGCAGCACGGCGCTGAAGCGGCCTTCCATCCGCCGCCCGTGCGGGTTGCGGAAGACGATCTCCATCTCCGTGAGCGAGAACACCCCCTGCACCGCCGCCCGGATGCTCAGCTCCTCGATGACGAGCTCCTGCCCGTCCGGGTCGGAGAGCGCGATGGGCGCGGGCGTGGGCTCCTGCGCCGCGATGGGCGGCGCAAGCATCGCGGCCAGCAGCGCGAGCAGGAGGGCGGGCCTGCGGAGGGCGTGTGTGGTCATGGGACGCGTAGCGGGGGGATGCGCGACCTTGAGCGGGGGCGGCCGCGCGCCGGAACAGCATCGCGCGGGAGGATACGTCCCTCCCGCGCGACCTGCTACCCGGCAGGGTGCACGTTTGAGCCGTGGGCATGGATTCCGCGCACATCGTGCGGCTCCAGCGGCCTTTCCTCATCCCCTGCGCGGCTCGGAGGCATGGAACAGTACATCCCCGGGTTGTTCGTGATGGGAGTCTTTACCCTGCTGGCCGGCCTCGTCGTGGTGGGCGCAACGCTGATCCACCGCGTGGCGGGGCGGGTGGTGATGGCGCTGCTGATGGTACTGGTGCTACTGATGGGGTTCGCGCCGGGGATGCACATCGTGATCGCGCTGCTGAGCGTGTACGCCCTCTTTGGCTGCCATGCGATGATGCTTCCCGAGCAGCGCCGGGAGCGGGCGGAGAAGGCCGCCGCGAGGCACGCGGTCGCCTCTGCGCCTGCGCCCGTTCCTGCCGCGCCGCCACCAACACCGCCCGCCAATGCGCGCGCGGCCCTTCCCTGCCCCGGCTGCGGTGCCGGCGCCCGCCCTGGTGGCACGTGCGCGTACTGCGGCCGCCACGTGTGACGTCCGCGCCGCCACTCGTGCGCCCAGTCCTCCTTCGGGAAAGGTGTCGCGGAGAAAGCTGCTCCCGCGCTTTGTCATCTTCGCGGGCGCCCCCTCTCCCGGGCCGCGGCCCGCGGCGTCCATGCTGCACCCATCCGCAGGGGCCCCGGGTGCGAAAGCTGCACCCGCCGCACCGCATGAATCGCACACGAATCTTTTTGTTGGCGGGCCGCTGCGCCCTGGCCGTCGTGCTCACCGGCTGCGGTGGATCCCCGACCCTCCTGCCTCCGGCCGCGCCCACGCCCGGCGTGGCGCTGGACACCGTCGCCCGCGGGCTGCGGGTGCCGTGGGACATGGCGTTCGCGCCGGGCGGACGGATCTTCGTGACCGAGCGGGCGGGCCGCATCCGCGTGATCGAGAACGGCGTGCTCCGTCCCGAGCCGTGGGCCGTGCTGCAGGTGGCCCGGCGCAGCGAGATGGGGCTGATGGGGATCGCGCTCGCCCCCGACTTCGCGGCCAGCGGCCACCTCTTCGTCGTGGGGACCTTCGCCACGGGCGAGGACCGCACGCACAACCGCGTCTACCGGTTTACCGAGCGCGGCGGGCGCGGCACGGAGCCGCGGCTGCTCCTGGACGGCATCCCCGCCGCCCGCTACCACGCCGGCGCCGCGCTGCGGTTCGGCCCCGACGGGATGCTGTACCTTACGTCCGGCGACGCCACCCGCCCCGGCAGCGCGCAGGACACCGCGTCCCTGGCGGGCAAGGTGCTCCGCATGCGCCCGGACGGGGGCATTCCGGACGACAACCCGGTGCCCGGCTCCTACGTGTACGCCCGGGGCGTGCGCAATCCGCAGGGTCTCGCCTGGCACCCCGCCGGGGCGCTGTTCGCCCCGGACCACGGGCCCACCCGTCTGCCGCGTGAATGGTTCCGTGCGGGGCGGGACGAGCTCAACGCCATCGTCCCCGGCGCCAACTACGGGTGGCCGGACGCGGCGGGCGACCAGGGCGGCGCGGAGTACGTGCGGCCGCTGGTGGAGTGGACCCCGGCCATCGCCCCCGGCGCCATCGCGTTCTACACGGGGGATGCGTTTCCCTGGCGGGGCCACGCCTTGGTCGCGTCGCTCAGGGGCGAGCGGCTCATGCGGATTGTCCTGCGGCAAACGCCGGGAAACCCGCCGGGGTGGCGCGCGGTGGCCGCGGAGCCCCTGTTTTCCGGCACGCTCGGACGCATCCGCGCGGTGGCCATGGGACCTGACGGCCACCTGTACGTCACCACCAGCAACCGCGACGGCCGCGGTGACGAACGGCCCGGCGACGACCTCCTCCTCCGGATCGTCCGGCGGCCGTGACGTTCCGGCCGATCGGCCGGCCGCCGGGATGAGGGCCGTATTCAAGTCCGGGAGGGGGAGCCCGGCGGCGATCGCGTCTCGGCCGCGGCGTTTCTCCCCTTGCACCGGGGCCGTGCGTCTCCGGCGGATGGCGCGGCCGACGGGACGCATCCGCGGCGCCGGGCCGCCCCCGGTGCCTTCAGCCCGCCGGCGCGGGCTCCACGCCGAGCTGCCTCAGGATTCCCAGCTCGTCCGAGCTTCCCCAGCGCTCCACCAGCTTGCCGTGCTCGAACCGTGAGATCTGCAGGCCGCGGGCGCTGATCGCCCTGCCGGTCGGCGCGATGCCCATGAAGTCGCCGCGATGCGTTCCGGTGAGGGTGTACGCGAACGCGATCTGCTCGTCGTCCGCCACCTGCTGCTCCACGGCGATGGCCAGGTCCGGAAACGCCGTCCGCAGGGTCGTGAAGAACGCGATGAAGCCCTCGGGCCCCGGGCCCTGGTCCGGTGCGGGGTCGTGGTCCACCACGTGCCCGGCCACGACTTCACGAATGTCATCGAGCCGGCCCGAGTTCACGGCTTCGCCAAACCGCTTTTGTGCCGCCGCGTTCGCTTCTCTGCTCATGTCGTTCTCCCGCAGGTGCCTGTAAAGAGCTGGACGGCTCCGACCGGCCATGCCGGCTCGCGCGCGGCGCCGGAGCCCGTCGAGACGGGCTCCGGCGCCGCGGGTGGCGCTCACGGCGTGAGCACCACCTTGATGCAGCCGTCCTTCTTGTCGCGGAACGTCTTGTACAGCTCCGGCGCATCGTCCAGCCTGGCGCGGTGCGTGATGATGAAGGACGGGTCGATCTCGCCCGACTCGATCTTGTCCAGCAGCAGGCGCGTGTACTTTTGCACGTGCGTCTGGCCCGTCTTGATGGTGAGGCCCTTGTTCATGGCCGCCCCGAACGGGAACTTGTCGATCATCCCCACGTAGACGCCTGGGACGGACACCGTGCCGCCCGTGCGGCAGCAGAGGATGCTCTCGCGCAGCACGTGGGCGCGGTCGGTGCCCAGCTTGAGCGTCTTCTTGGCCTTGTCCAGCACGGCGTCCAGCGACCCGTGCGAGTGCGCCTCGCACCCCACGGCATCGATGCAGCGGTCCGGCCCGCGCCCGTCCGTCATGTCGTCCAGGCGCTCCTTGACGTGCTCTTCGTCAAAGTTGATCGTCTCCGCCCGCCCTGCCCCGGCGGCCATCGCCAGCCGCTCCGCCACGCGGTCGATGGCGATCACGCGGCCGGCGCCCTGCATCCAGGCGCTCTGGATGGTCATCTGCGCCACGGGGCCCGCGCCCCACACGGCCACCGTGTCGCCCGGCTCGATGCCCGCGTTCTCCGCGGCCATCCACCCCGTGGGAAAGATGTCGGAGAGGAACAGCACCTTCTCGTCCGCCAGGCCGGAGTCGATCTTCTGCGGTCCCACGTCGGCGTGCGGCACGCGAAGGTACTCGGCCTGCCCGCCGGCGAACCCGCCCAGCATGTGCGAAAAGCCGAACGCGCCGGCGGCCCGGTGGCCGATGACCTTGGCCATCATGTCGCCGTTGGGGTTGGACCGCTCGCAGGCGGCGAAGAGCCCCTTGCGGCAAAAGAAGCATTCGCCGCACGCGATGATGAACGGCACCACCACGCGGTCGCCGCGCTTCAGGGTCCGGACCGCGCTGCCGACCTCCTCCACGATGCCCATGGGCTCGTGGCCCAGGATGTCGCCGCTCTTCATGGTCGGCTGGTAGCCGTCCAGCAGGTGCAGGTCCGATCCGCAGATGGCCGTGGCCGTGATCTTTACGATGACGTCCGTGGGCTCCACGATCTCGGGGTCCTTCACGGTGTCCACGCGCACGTCGTCCTTGCCGTGCCATACCAGTGCCTTCATCCACCCCACCCGTTGTCTCAGGTTTGTACGCCCCGCAGTGGGGCCGGGGCTTGTGCACCTTGCATACCGTCCCCGCTCCAGCGGCACCGGGATGCGGCCCGGGAATGCGTCCGCGTGCGATAGCCGGGCTGGCGGCCGGGGCACACCGGTGCGGGCGGACGGTGCACACACACGGGCCGGCGATCCGATCCTTTGGGTGGAGGGAGCCGCCGCGCGCCCGAACCACCCGGCGCGATGCCCCCGCACATGCCGAGAGCCCCGGCGCGTACCTCGCGCCGGGGCTCTCTCGTGGTGACGTCGCCGGACTGCTCAGCCCGGTGCGGGCGCCCGGAGGGCGGCTTGGACGTCGTTCGCCATCTGCAGCAACGAGCCCTCCTGCACCGCCGCCCACACGTTCGGCTCCTCGATGACGAGCTCCTGCCCGTCCGCGCCGGAGAGCGGGATGGGCGCGGGCGTGGGCTCCTGCGCCGCGATGGGCAGCGAGGGCCGCGGCCATCAGCGCGAGCAGGAGGGCGGGCCAGCGCAGGGCGTGTGTGGTCGTGAGACGCGTGGCGGGGGATGCGCGGCCCTGAGCGGGGGCGGCCGCGCGCCGGAGCAGTATCGCGCGGGAGGATACGTCCCTCCCGCGCGACCTGCTACCCGGGAGGGTGTGAGTTTGATTCGTTGGGTCAGCACTCAAGGGTCAGCGCTCAACTCTGCCCTGTATATTACTCTCGACTCACCGGCGCTCACGATGCTAGCTGAAAAAAGGAGCCATCCACAGAGTGGAGGTCCTCTTCTTCGGAGTTGGCGAGCTAATGGCTCTGCGCTAAAGCAACAGCAATTCCAATCTGGAATCTTGGACTGCCCGGCCTCGTACTTTGGCAGGGGAATCAACATCAGGGCGAACTAATCCTCGGCTAAAGAACATCACTTCAGCACCGCGATATCGGTCGGCAGCGCTATACGATAGACCATATGTCAACATCGGATGCTGACCGTACAGCGCCATAATTTCCGGAGCGGCATCATACGAGACGAGCCATGGCCGTTGCAGCTGCGCTACCTCCGCTGCCACCTCAGCATGATCATCAGGACCATAGAAATTCTGGTAAAGACCACGCCCCTTCACAAAATAGGGCGGATCGAGATACACGAACGTGGATTGCTTTAAGGTAGGGACTACGTTCCGAAGATATTCTGCTGCATCAAGGCGGGTGAGCGTTATCCGACTACCGTGCCGAGCGATCTTGCGAATCCGACGGACAAGATCAACCTTGTTGAAACGTGCATCCAATTTCCAAGCACCTGTTTGATCCTTACCTCCGATGACGCCCCCTTCAATGATACCCGACCGATTCGTGCGATTTAGGAAGAACGTTGAGAATGCAAGATCGATTGGCTCCGGTTCCACTGCTTGTTGAACTCCCTTTTGTCGATGCCATTCATCAATGGTAACACTCACATCGGAGATCCGCCCGCAAAGCTCGTCTGTGTCATGAAGGACTGCATTCCAGAAAGCGTGGACGCTGACATTCAAATCGTTAATGTGAATCCTAGACGCATACTCTTCAAACAGGAGCGAAAGCGCAATGCTTGCCCCCCCTGCATATAATTCCGCATACTCATGCCCTGCCATGTTGTTGGCAAGGAACAGAAGCTTTACGTAGTTAGCCACCTTCCCTTTGCCACCTGGGTATCGCAGAGGTGATGGAAAGTGGTCTAAATTGCAGGCTTGCATGCTAGCTCGTGCTTGGCAGCAGGGTTTGGCTACGCGGGATTCGCGTGTCCATGTTTAGGGCCAGATCGCTTCCATGAACGGCTGCAGCTCATCCCATGCCGAACGAAGATCAATCGGCTGGGGATGTACGTAGGGGCTATGTACATACTGGTTGAAAGTGACGGTAGAGGCTGCGAGCACGCGTGATCCATCCGCAACCTTCTTCATCGCAGTCACTAATCCCTTCTCAATCTTTCCTCCGGCGTGGAGGTGAGCAGCCGTCTCTTTGATCTTGGACGCCAAGTTATCGCCCGACTTGGCTGGAACCGAGTTACCCTTGATGTATTCATCGACGCTGAGTTCAACGAAGACGCGTAGTAGGACTGAACAGGCATTCGCGAAATCAGCGACATTCAATCGCAGGAGTTCGTGATAGATCAGATTGATCCGGCTCTGTCCGATGTTCAGCCGGCAGCCCGCCGGGATGAGAGCATCACGCGGGACCGGCGGCTTCGGGGGCTTGGGCTTACCTGGCTTCGGCTTCGCACCACCCTTCTTGCCGGTATCCGCCCCCAAGTTGACCGCAACAGGAAGTCGGCTACCGGGATCAGGACGTGATTCAGAATCAAAGGATTTTGCGTATTCCCCCCGCATCTTGGCATTATAGATGTGGCCCACATTTGTAACTTCCGTTCGCAAATCCTCTACGACTCGGGTAAGCGATTTCGCAACTTCGTCGCCGGAGAAATGCATCACGACTTGACCATTCTGTACGTCGATACCCAGAGCGTCCCGAATGGCCTTACTGGTGAGCATGCGTTGCAGGTTACTAATGATGCCCTTCGTGGAAGCCTGAGCCTCCGGGCTCAAAAGTCCCTCCTTCTCCACAAAATCAATAATTTGACCGGCCGGAGATCTGTCTTGCGCTCCGTGACGGGCACGGAATCGATCTTTCTCGTCAGAACCCCATTGAACGAGTCCTTTGCCTCCGCTTTGTCCATCGTGACGAAGAAAGATCCATTCAACAGCCTCGTCTTCCGTGTCGAAGACGGCACAACGAACCAAGGTGATCGGATTCGCTGCATACTGCTGTGCGAGACGCTGTAATTCCCGCTGTCCCTTTGCATCGAACGCCGGTGCGACCAGCGCGGGCGTCTCGAGCGCCTTCATCGTAACCAAGCGCCGATTCCCTTCAAGAACGATGTACTCCCCAGGGTTACTCTCATTCCGCACAACTGCCAAGGGCGACAACGGATCCAACCGCCCTACGGCAATACTTCTGGCAAGCTCAAGGAGCTTTGATCCCTGCTGCCGAGCAAGAGCTAGAATCGCAGCCTGCTGGCCGGGCTGCGCATCTTTGAGTCGCGCGTTCCGAACGTCCACCAGCAACACGGCTGGCGAGATTTCGTTGAACCTGATCATGGGGGTGGGCGGATCAAAGGGGGGGACAGCCTGCCCCGCTTGCCCAACGGAGTTGAGCAAAGGGCTTGGCGAAACGTCCAGCAGTTTCAGCGACTAGGTCAGTTATAACGCAACGTGGCCACGACAGACTAGTGACTAAAGTTCTCTGGCGCAAGGAGTGCGAAAATTTCTGAATCACACGCCTCCCCGTGAACCCCGATCACATAATCTCCCATGAAATCCGTCTGGGGTGTACCCGCGGGTTCAATCAAAAAAGGTATCGGCTGTGGAGCAGATTACCGCAAATTGGTTGAGTTTTGATCCACATCCTCAATAAAGGCCGTTAATTCATTGATCCGCTGCCGCGCCAACTGCGCCAGCGCTGGCTGCCAGTTCGGGGGCGGCGAGCGGTAGGCGGAGCTCGACGGGTCCAGGCGGGCGCGCGCGACGCTGTTGCGCACCACGCCGCATGCTTCGGCGATGTCGTCGGCCGTGATCCTGGCCCCGGTGAGCCAGTCGGTGGCAGTCTTGAAATCCATTACCCTTTGGTCGCAAAGGTATTGACAAACGGCAACATTGTCAGTATATTTGTATCCAGCAGGGGGAAAAGCAAGGCTGGCCGATCCTCCTTGGCAGAAGCGCTCGACCAGCCCTGACCACAAACCGACCCGAAGGCCGCCTCGCACGCCAAAGTTGCCCTGCCGCGCGCCGCGGGTCAAGAGACACGGAGAGTGCATCATGGCACGCAGCCGGAAATCCGCCGAGCCCCCTGCCCCGCCCGCGCCCGGCAAATGGGTCATCGAGAAGCGGCACCGCGACTGGATGGTGATCGATCCGCAGGGGGAGCTGGTGTGCATCACGGTGTACAAGCGCGGCGCGATGGAGGTGGTGCGGCGGCTGGCCGCGTGACGCGGAGAGGCCCCGGCGAGCGGATCGCCGGGGCCTTTTTGCCGCCGATCATGTATCCACGCCCCGGCTGCTCAATCGACGTAGTAGATAGGCAGCTCATTGACCGGAACAGCCGCGGCTCCACCGGCCGAGGGTGCCGCTCTTCCCGCTTCGCATCGGTAGGCCACCAATTGACCCTTCCGGTTGGCCGGGACACCAAAGATGGCAGAGACAACCTGCGTCCCGGTGCCCGGCTCCTTCACCTCACCCAGCAGCACCCCGTTGGCCCCGATCTTTCCGGCCCGCCGGCGCGCGGCCGCGATCATGTCCGTTTCGTCGGTCATGTTGGCCGCGCCGGTGGTATGGATGAGCGCGTAGGGCGAGCATTCCACCGGGATCTGCCCCTCGCTCAGAAATACACGGACGTCAGTTTCGAGCACGGGGGGAAGCTGCTCGTTCTGGCCGAGCATCGTCGCTCGCGCGCTGACGCACCCGGCAAGCGGAAGTAGCGCAGCGAGCGCGAGGGGAAGAATCCGTCGCATACAGTCCTCACAGGAGTGGTGAAACGTTGGCCCGCAAGTGCGGGCAAGAATGCGCGACAGCGCAGCGCCCGAAGCCGCTCGGCTTCGGTAATGGGTACGCAGAGTTGATTGATATTGATGGAGTAGACAGCCCAGGAAGGTACCGCGCGTGGGCGATCACTTGGCTTGCAACGAGCCATACATTATCCCGACACGTGCAATCCCGCAAGAGTTGTCCGATTTGAAACGCGAGAATAGGCCGAGTGCGTGACAGGGGTGTCAGTGCGCGAACCACTGAAACTCGCCTGTCCACCGGCTTCCCTTGGGCTCATATCGGGAGATCCGCAAGCGGCACCGCGACTGGATGGTGATCGATCCGTAGGGCGAGCTGGTATGCATCACGGTGTACGAGCGCGGCGCGGTGGAGGTGGTGCGGCGGCTGGCCGCATGAATGGCGAGAGCCCCGGCGGATCGACCGCCGGGGCTCGCATGCATCCGCGATTCCCTCGCCGCGCTAAAAACCTCCGAAATCATTCAGGCCGGGAGCCGCGGGATTCGGAAAACAAGCTCAGTGGCCTGGAGGGGAAAATCGCGGAGCCGCAGGATCGGCCACCACTGAACAACATCGTTGTCCGCGCAAAATCAGACGCGTATCGTAGAGCGTGCAGCTCCCCATTCCACTCCCCTCTGGAGAACATGCCCGTGAAGAAAATGAAGCTTCAGCTCGAGACGCTGAACGTCGACTCGTTCGAGACCGCCACCATCGGCTCCGGGCGGCGCACGGTCTTCGCGCACATCACGCTGCACTGCGCCACGCTCACCGACTGCCCCACCGAGGCGGCGAGCGGCTGCTGCGGCGGAACGCGTGACGACCCCACCTGCATCGCGAATCCCACGTGCATCAACACCTGCCAGGGCTGGACCTGCGAGTTCGACACCTGTTCCGCCGAGTGCACGGCCACCACGGTGCCCGCGTGCAACACCAACGGCCAGTACACCTGCGGCGCCTGCTGATCGCGGGCTGCCCCAGGCCGGTGACGTGAGCAGACCACGAGAGGGCCCCGGCGAGCACATCCGCCGGGGCCTCTCGTTCATGCCGCCACGGTCATCGATCCGGAATGCCGCGGGTGAAGCGCTAGACGTGCACGGACTCCACGTCGCTCTCGCCGATGGAGAGCAACGGCTGCAGATCGAGCGTCCACGCGGGGAGCCGGGCGGAGGGGAGCGTCGTCGCGATGGCGATCCCGGCGCTGTCGCGGGCCACGAACCCCGCCCCGCCGTCCGCAGCGCCGCAAGCGGCCAGCGCAAGGAGAAGAACACACCGCAGCGCAGGTGGATGGGCATCGCCGTCATCATGGAGTTCGACCGCCGCGCTCCGGTGGATCATGGGCGTAGCGATGAGTAAGAGAAAGCGAGACGTGTGAATCCAGCCGTGTCCCCACGGATGCTGCCGCCGCAAGGAGTGTGCGGTGCGATCGACGGGGTGCGGCGGCTGGCCGCGTGAACGACGAGAGCCCCGGCGCGGAACAGGCGCCGGGGCTTGCTTGCTTCCGTGACCCGGAGCCGCCGGAGTGGGACGGCACCAGGTCAGCAGGTACGCACAACCCGCTCAGCAGCGGCTCATTTGCAGATGCAGACGCGGCTTCTGCATACGCCTCCCGGCTCGCCGCAGAAGAGGTTGCACTGATAGTCCGTGGTGCAGGCCACCTCCTCCCGCGGAGTGGGCGACGCGAACGCCTGCACCGTTCCGAACACCACCGTCCCCACCACCGGCACGACGTAAAGCACGCGCCTGATCAACTGGATGCGAGTCATGCGGGTCCCCTTGCGAGAGTAGATGGCCGCGGCTTTCCTCACGTGACGGGCATGCCGTGGAAACGGCCTTTTGCGGGTATCGTGACGGATAGTAGGAGTGATGCCCCACAGCAGCAAGGCTCATGACCCCATTCAGGAGCCACAGTGCATGGGTGCCGCGCAGTCCCGCCCGCCGCCGCCGGGCCGCTTTCACCTTCCGCAGAGAAACCCCTGTCCGCAATTGTCGACGAGCAATCCGCGGCGTGTCCGCACCAGGGAACAGGCGGATCGTGATGCCCGGGATGGGCCAGGAAATCCAACGCTTTGCGCAGCAACACGATGCGGTCGCAGCAAGGGGATGGTGCCCGCCTTGCCCGTCGCCGTCGCCATCGGCGGCAGGACGCAGAATCCAAGGGACTTTCGCCACCGATCTCCTGACTCCGATGATCCACACGACGATCCAGACGTTCGCCATCGGACAGCGCGTGTCCCGCGAGTCCACGCTGCGGGTGATGACCAACTGGTTCCACGACGCCCAGGGGACGGCCGATTTCGCCGGGGTCACCATCCCGCGCCTGACCGAGGGCGCCGTGGCCATCGACGGCATCTGCACCGGCGAGTCGTGCGCCGGGGTGACGCTGGCGCTGGAGGTGCAGACCGGCGGCGTCTTTGACCAGGCGAAGTACAGCTGCCACCTGTACGATGGCACCGTACGCATCAACTCCATCAGCAACGGCCGCGCGACGGGCACGTTCAGCGGCACGGGCCGCTGCACCGGCCAGCCGGGCACGGCGAACCTGGACGAGTTCAGGATCACGGGCGGCACCTTCGACGTCAACGTGATGGACGTCGCGAGCTGAAAGTGCCAAGTGCCAAGTGCCAAGTGACAAGTGACAAGTAAATGATTCACCTGTCGGCGGTCGATGGCGGCACCGGCATCCCCTGACGGGCGAGAGCCCCGGCGCGACGATGCGCCGGGGGCTCTCTTATTCCATCGATGATGACGGTCGCGTGGCGCGGGCTACTTCCGCCGGCGCCGGCTCGCCTTCTTCTGCGCCTTGCGCAGCTGGCTGGCCCGGGCCGCGGGGTGGGCAGGCGGCGCGGGCGGCTTCGGATCACGGCGCACCGCGGGCCTGGGGAAGTCGGGCAGATCGAAGCCGAGACGGAACCGCGGCTTTGGCGTCGTGCGCTCGGCGAGCAGCCCCAGGTCTACCTGTGCGTCTTCCCAGTCTCCGGACACGGACTCGTCCACGGCGCCCGCCGCGAACGCCGCCTCCATGACCGGCGCCGCCTCCACCGCGCGCATCTCCAAGAGAGAAGTTACCAGGAACGCGTTGAGCTCCGGGTTCTGCGCACCATATGCCCTCAGTTGGTCCGCGAGCACGGCCACGGCCTCGTCGCGCGTTTCCGGGTGGGCTTGGCCAATCTTCTCCAGCGCCGTGCCCAGCGTGCCCCCCTCCCACGGCTCGGGCTCGTGCGCAGCGCGGGCGAGCGCGTCCCGCACGGGCCCCAACGCGACCGGGCCAATCTTCCCCAGCGCCTCGGGAATCTCCGACATCACCCAATCGTTGTCCTCCTCGCGGTGCAGCACGGCCAGCAGCGGCTCCACGGCCGCCTCCGCCCGCAGCTGGCCCAGCGCGCGCCAGGCGTGCACCGGCGCCCAGTACGGCGTCTCGTCCGCGTCATCGGCCATCGCCTCCCAGTTGAGCGACGGGTCATCCATCAGCTCGATGAGGGACGGAACGTGCTCGTCCGACAGGCCCATCCCCCGGTAGTCGAGCCAGTCATTCGGCGCCGTGGCGGGCCTTCCCAGGGAGAGCAGCTGGTCTACGGGCACCGGATACGGAGTCTCCATCTGCAACGCGCGGCCGGGGTTTGGCAAGGATGCGGACCGCGATAAAGTGCGCGTAGTAAACAGCCAGCGCAACCCACGCCGATTCCCATCCACCACACAACCACATCCGGATGTGACGCGACGAACGACGGCGATCCCGGCGACCCGGTGATGATCACCCCGACCATCGCCACCATCCCCATGATCACCAATACGATCGCCACCAACGACCCGTAAAACCAACCCGACGGCGCCTTCGCATGCAGGCACACCTGGGAGTGGCTCCCAGGTGTGCGTTTGTCTTTCCCTCGCCGATCGATCACGATCGTAGCGGCCGGCAACCTCCGTGGCTACATTCGCTGGGCCCGCACGCGCAACTTCCCACCCCTGCCGTCCCACCCTGCCCGCCGCCGGTTCGCCGGCGCCTCTCCGCCGCAGATACATCCCGATGGACGCCAGCGACTACCCACCCAATCAGCCTACGCAGGCCCCGGCCCAACCGGCGCCTGCACCCGTGTGCGCGCCGGAATCGACGTCCGCGCCGGAAGCGAAGCCCCCGCGGAAATCGTGGTTCAGGCGGAAGCCGAAGCGCGCGCGGAAGGAGCCGCTCCCGGACGAGGCCGTGGGCCGCGGCCGGCGCATCGCCCGAAAGGTGTGGCGGCCGGTGCGCAAGACGCTGCGCTTCTTCGCGTGGATGATCCTGGCCGTGACGCTGACGACCATCGGCGTGACGTGGTGGGGGATCTCGCACACGCCGGTCATCGGGCCGGTGTCGGGGCCGCGCGTGGTCGACTTCACGCAGCTGTATCCCGTAGAAGTCGCGCAGGTCGCCGCGCCGGTGCAGGAATCCGACATCGTCGCGGCCGTGCGGCAGACGACGGGGCCCATCTCCATCGGCGGCGGGCGGTTCAGCATGGGCGGGCAGACGGCCACGGAAGGCGCGCTGCAGATCGACATGCGCCAGTACCGCCGCATCCTGCAGCTGGACACAGCGCAAAAGACCATCACCGTGCAGGCCGGCGCCACCTGGCGGCAGATCCAGGAGTTCATCGACCGCTACGGCCTGTCCGTCAAGGTGATGCAGTCGTACGGCAACTTTACCGTGGGCGGATCGCTCTCCGTCAACGTCCACGGCCGGTACGCGGGGCTGGGGCCCATCATGAGCACCGTGCGCTCCTTCCGCATCGTGCTGGCGGACGGCAGCGTGGTCACGGCATCGGCGGAGGAAAATCCCCACATCTACAACGGCGCCATCGGGGGATACGGCGGCCTGGGCGTGATCACCGAGGCCACGCTGGAGCTGGCGGACAACGTCCCCGTGCGCCGCACCCGCCAGACCATGCCCGTCGCCGCGTACGGCGAGTGGTTCCGGCGCACCATCCGCGAAAAGCCGGGGGTCATATTCCACAACGCGGACATCTACCCCAACGAGTACGACCGCATCAGCGCCGTCACCTTTACCCAGACGGCGGACAGCGTCACGGTCCCCGACCGGCTGATGCCGCGCAGGGAATCGTACCCCGCCGGGCGCTGGGGGCAGACGATCGTCACGGGGTGGCCGGGGGGCAAGGAGATCCGCGAGCACGTGCTGGATCCCTGGATGTACCGCGGCAACCCCGTCGTCTGGCGCAACTACGAGGCGAGCTACGACGTCCGCGAGCTGGAGCCCGCGTCGCGCGAGAAGTACACCTACGTGCTGCAGGAGTACTTCATCCCCGTGGACGAGTTCGAGCGCTTCGTTCCGCGGATGGCCAACGTGTTCCGGCGCTGGGACGTGAACGTGGTCAACGTCTCCATCCGCCACGCCACGAAGGATCCCGGCTCGCTGCTGGCCTGGGCGGGCGACGAGGAGAAGTTCGCGTTCGTCGTGTGGTACAAGCAGCGCACGGACGCCGAGGGGCGGCGGCGGGTGGCGGCGTGGACGCGGGAAATGGCGGACGCGGCGCTGGCCAGCCGCGGCAGCTGGTACCTGCCCTACCAGCCGCACGCCACGCCGGAGCAGTTTGCGCGGGCGTATCCGCGGTCGGGGGAGTTCTTCGCCCTCAAGCGCCGGCTGGACCCCACCAACCGCTTTCGCAACAAGCTGTGGGACCGCTACGACCCCGCGGGCCCCGCGCGGATGGACCTGGGCCGGGCGGAGCGCGCGGCGCTGGACTCGCTCCCCGCCTACGCGCGGCCCGAGTCGCAGAGCTTTTTGGCGCACCCGGAGTGGTTCATCGTCTACAGCTCCGACGAGTACGCCGCGTGGACGCGCACCCGCCTCCCCCACGAGTTCCCCTTCGCGCGCTCCGTGGGCCAGTTCTGGCGCAACTGGAAGCACGTTTCGCGCGCGTCGCGGCAGGAGAACCCGAAGAACGGGCAGTACTCGCTGATGCTGGGGGTGATCGGCGTGAGCTACTCGGTGGAGTACGCGCTGAAGTGGGCGTACGAGGGGACCGTCGGCCGGTTCAGCGCGTGGACGGCGGGGGGGCGGATGACGGCGGAGGACCGCTTCGCGCACGAGGTGGCGGCGGACTACGCGAAGTTCATCCACACCATCCCGTGGTACCAGTACCCGTTCGGCGAGCAGCTGGGCCGCCTGTGGAGCGACGTCCCCAAGTTCGGCCCGCAGTGGTTCCGGAAGTGGGAGCGGCGGTTGTCGCTCACGGTGGAGCTCGCCATCAAGGCGGGCTACGCGTCCCTCCTCGGCGGCGCGACGGGAGCGGCCTACGCGCCGCAGGACCTGCGGATCGGCGCGGTGGTCTTTGGCGACACGGCGACGCTCATGCCGGGGGACGAGCGGATCGTGGCGCGGCGGCCGCTGGGGCCGCGGCACGCGCTGGTGACCCTCCAGCGCTACGATCCGTTCGGCGAGCTGCTGCTGGACGCGGCCAGGCGCGGCGAGTCGGCGCCGCTCGTGGAGATCGCGGGCAACGACGACATCGTGGTCACGGGATTGGCACCGGCGGACTGGCGGTACGTGGGGCCGGAGGCGGAGTTCCTGTACGCGGTGCCCGTGGCCACGGACCCGGCCCGCATTCGCCCCGTGCTCAAGGTGCGCACCCGCGACCTGCTCCCATTCCTGCGCCGCATGGAGGCGGAGAAGCGGTTCCAGGTGGACCACGTGTACGATTACTGAAGGGGGCGGCGGGGGGATTCGGGAGAATGCGAGTGATCTGCACTATGGCGGAGCCCGAGCGCCCCCACCCGGGCTCGTAAACCTCGCCCACCCTCCCCCAAAAACCCCTGGGGGAGGGTTGAGTGGAGGACGAGTTGCGGCGCGAGGCGGAGGGTGGCCCTCACCCGCTCGCTTACGCTCGCACCCTCTCCCACAAACTGCGTGGGAGAGGGTATACACCCCAGCCCGTGCCGGATCGCGGGCTTCGGCTGGAATCGTAGTTCTCCCCCCGTTCTCCCCCCTCTCCGCGAGGAACGAGCGGGGAGGGGGCGCTCCGTCCGGGATGACGAGCCGCACCGTGACGGGCGCAGTTCAACCTCCCCCAGGGTTTTTTGGGGGAGGTGCGAGCCTGAGCGAGCGGTGGGGGCGCCGCTGGAGCTCCGCTGAAGTGACGCGCACTCCGCGGCCGCTCGATCTACATCACGACATCCACACATCAACACACACGGCAGAGGGACGATGCTCAGGAAAGTGGCATTCGGCGCGGGATTGTTCGGGACGATCGTGGTGGTGCTGGGGTGGATTCCCGGCATCTCGCCGCACGCGGGGCACGAGCGCATGATGTTCAACGCGTTCGCCATCAGCGCTGTGGACGACATCACGCACGGGCTCACGGCCCTGGCGGCGTTCGCGGCGGCGTTCCACTCGGAGCGCGCCAGCCGCCTGTTCCTGGTGACGTTCGGGTCGTACTACGCGCTGGACGCCACCTTCTACCTGCTCAACGGATTCGTGAACGACCTGCCCTGGCTGAGCGACATCCTGCTCAACCTGCCCCACGTCGTCGTCTCCACCTTCATGCTGGCCGCCGCGTACGGCATTCGCCCCTCGCCGGCCGAGGAGCGCGCGCGGGCGTTCGCCTGATCGCGTGCGGGAGGTGCGGCGGGAAGTCTGGAGCGAATGAATTCGCGGCGTAACTGCCCAGGTCTTCGCACGGATTCTGCATCAGAGGTAAACAAAGAGATCAACCTCGCCTCAAAGGAACCCAGCCGACGATGACACGCGAGGAGATCCTTGCAATCTACGAAGCAGGTCCC
>DASQZE010000038.1:0-25900 GCA_035638875.1 Longimicrobium sp. | reverse complement strand
GCGGCTACAACTTCACACTGTCGGCCTCCGCCGACACCTCGTGCGCGGGCGAGTGCCTGCGCCTGGACGTGGATTGCGTCACCTTCACGCCTTCGATGCAAGTTTGAGGTGACGCATTCGCAGGTGTATACTCATCAGCGTAGCGCGAGTGTCGTGTCGGACCAATCGCAGTGTCTGGGAGCGGATTGAATCACCTCCGCATCTCCGTTGCAAGTTTGAAGGTGATGCATTCGCGGCTGCCGGTCACTCCAGCGCCATCGTCATCAGCTCGGTGTCCCACGACTGGCCGCCGGCGCGGTAGGAATCCGGCTGCACGCCGTACGGGACGAAGCCGAACGCGACGTAGAGCCCGCGCGCGGCGGTGTTCGTCGTCGTGACGCCGAGCTCCAGCCGATGCAGGCCCTCCAGCGTGCGCGCGTGGTCCACCAGCGCCCCCAGCAGCGCGCGGCCCATCCCCCGGCCGCGCGCCTCCGGCACCACGTACATCCCCCAGATCCCCGCGCGGTGCCGCGCCTTGCGCTTGCTCTCCCGGTGCACGCCGCCGATGCCGACCAGCATGCCCTCGTCATCCAACGCGCCGAAGACGGCGGAGCCCGTGCGCCCTTCCAGCCCGTCCACCGTCACCTGCAGCGGGCGATCCACTTCCTCCTCGTACGTGGAGCCGAACGCCCCGGGCTGCTCGCGCAGGCCGCGCAGGCGCAGCGCCCGGTAGGCCTGCGCGTCCGCCGGGGCGAGCTGCCGGACGGTCACCGGTATTCCAGCTCCGCGCGGGTCCACACCTCGCCGCCGCGCACCACGAGCCGCACCGTGCGCAGGTTGCGGACGTCCGCCAGCGGATCCGCATCCAGCACCACCAGGTCCGCGAGCTTGCCCGCCTCCAGCGTGCCGATGTCCTCGCGGCCCATGGTCCGTGCCGCGTTGCGCGTGGAGGCGATGAGCACGTCCATGGGCGAGAGCCCCGCGGCCGCCATCGCCTCCATCTCGTTGTAGACGGACGCGCCGTGCAGCGTGAGCGGATTGCCCGCGCCCGTGCCCATGGCGATGGGGATGCCGGCCGCGTGCACCCGGCGCAGGTTGTCCAGGGTAATGCGCTCGCCCGCCGTGAAGGTCTCGCGGAAGGTCGGAGGCAGCCGGCGCGCGGGGAGCGAATCCGTGAGCGCCACCTTGGCCCGCGTGGCGGGATCCACGCACTCCATGGGCACGCCGGTGGCGTCGAAGTGGCGCTCCAGCAGGTACATGTAGCCGCGGTACACCGTCAGCGTGGGCGTGTAGGTGGCCCCCGCCGCGCGTGCCAGCTGGATGAACTCGTCGTCGATCGGCAGGTCTTCCACGGAGTGCACCAGCAGCCTGGCACCGGCCCGCAGCGCGTCCTTGGCGGCCCACAGCGACGTGGCGTGCACGATGAGCGGCATGCCCGCCGCGCGCGCCTCGTCCGCGGCGGCGCGCAGGCGGGCCTTGAGCTCCGTGGTGTCCGGCGACGTGGCCTCGGCCAGGTACCACACCTTGAGCGCGTCGCTGTCGTACCGGGCGGCCATCCGCGCGCCGGCCCGCGTGGCGCTGTCGCTGGCCGTGTGCACGAACTGCCGCGCGGCGGGCAGGTTCAGCCAGTGGTCGATCGTCGAAAGCAGCGGGCCCGCGGCGGCCACGTGCGGGGCGGCGTTGCTGGCTTCGGCGCGGGCGCGCAGGGGCCACGTCCACGGGAACCCGCCCACGTCGAACGTGCCCGTGACGCCCGCGCACAGGTAGCTGCGGAAGAACCGCTCCGGGTGCGCTTCCAGGTCGACCACGGTGCTGTCGTACGGAAAGCGCGCACGGACGTCCTGCGCATCCGGCCGCCCATCCGCCCATCCCGTCTGCGAGTAATGCACGTGCGCGTCCACCAAGCCGGGGATGATCCACTTGCCGCGCGCGTCGATCGTCTCTACCCCGGCCCCGACGGGGCAGTCGCCCACGCACTCGATGCGGCCGTTGCGCATCACCACCGTGGCGTTGCGCCGCGGGGCCGCGCCCGTGCCGTCGACGACGGTCGCGCCCGTAAAGGCGTAGGCGGGCACGGGCCGGTCGCCCGCCGCGCCGAACGCGGTGGTGACGGCGATCTTCCACGTGCCGTCCGGCTGCTTTACCAGCACGCGCTCCGACACGCCGCGCGCACTGCCGCCCTGCACCACGCGGTAGCGGTACGTGCCGTAGACCACGCCGGGCGCCACGGGCACGACCTCCAGGTGCGTGGCCACCAGCGTGTCCGGCCACGCGTTGGGATCGCCCTCCGTCATCCCCGCGTAGCCCCACTGCACGCCGCCGGGGCCCGTGCGGGCGAGGCGCGGGCTCTGCAGGTAGGTGCGCAGGTACGCCGGCCGGTCGCGGGTGTGGATGGCGCCGATGTTGGCGCGGAACGCCCCCATGGCCTCCGTGCTGTCCCGGGCGCGCTGCTCCGCCGTGTATGCCGGCTGCGCGTGGGCAAGGACGGGAAGGACGGACGACAGCGCGAGCGAGGCGGCAACGGCGCGGAGGATGTTCATGGCGGCGCGGGGAAGCGGGATGGATGGCGAAAGCGCACGCCCACAGAGTAGCGGGCGCGCGCTCGGCTGGTCAAATCCACGGGAAGCGCGTCCGGCGGATGGCTGCCGGCGCGCGTCCACCCGCGCCGGGACGGATCAGCGCGCCGTGAAGTAGCAGACGCAGGTCCCCGACTCGCACACGCCCACGTTGTAGCCGATCCTGCGGCACTCCTGCGTGCACTGGCCCGAGGAGCACGCGCGCGACTCGTCCGCCGCTGCGGCCGCAGGCGACGCGAACGCCTGCGCCCCGCCGAATCCCAGCGCCGCCGCCATGGCCGCGGCGAACACCCCTCGCTGCATCCTGCGCTTCATCGTCTGTCCTCCGGCTGGAGATAGGGATGGATCAGGCCCGGTCGCGCACAAGATCCGGTCGCTGGCCGGGCGCGTGCCGCTCACACCAGCGCGAACCGTGCCGCAAAAGGTATCTGATGCGATAGCCGAATGGAGTGCTCGTGTTCAGCACCATCGGCGAGAAGGTGCCGGATGGCAGGCCACCAGTCCAGGGGTGACACCGATCCAGAAAAAAACTTCATGGAGTACAGAGGAACAGAGAAACAGGGGAACAGAGAAATGCAGGGGTTCTCTCGTCCTCTTTTTTGTTCTCTGTTCCTCTGTACCTCTGTACCCAAATTCTTATCAGGGTCTGGAAGTGAATGAGAGGGTGCCGGGCCAGCAGGTCGCCAGCCCACGGCGGACTGGAATGGTGCCGCCGGCGCCCGGCGTTGCGCGATTGGTGCGGTCTATCCCATCGTTCACCTCCGGGCCGGGGGAGCGATGGCCCGGAGACCCGTGCGCTACGGGGCGCGAAAGGTGCTCACTCCACCGAATCGCACTCATCGGCGCGGATCAACGCAAACGTTCGTCGCGCGGGGCGCGGCGGCACGACGAAAGGAATGCACGTGGCGAATGACGGGATGACGACGACGCCCTCGGGGCTGCAGTACCGCGACGACGCGGTGGGCGACGGGCCGGAGGCCAGGGCCGGGCAGACGGTGTCCGTGCACTACACGGGCACGCTGCAGGACGGCTCCAAGTTCGACAGCAGCCGCGACCGCGGACAGCCGTTCCAGTTCCCCCTGGGCGGCGGCCGGGTGATCCAGGGATGGGACGAGGGCGTGGCGGGGATGAAGGTGGGCGGCCGGCGCACGCTGGTGATCCCCCCGAACCTGGGCTACGGATCGCGCGCCATGGGCGCCGCCATCCCGGCCAACAGCACGCTGGTGTTCGACGTGGAGCTGCTGGGCGTGGGCTGAGCCGTCCGGGGAACTTCCGGCGGTGCAGATGGATACAGGGTGCCGATGGACGGGCGCGGCCGGCAGCGGTGGCCGCGCCCCCACCGGTAACCCGAAGAGGGATGATGCAGATGCGGAAGACCCTTCCGCTGTTCGTCGCCGCGGCCCTGGCCCTCGCGGCGGGCACGGCACAGGCGCAGAGCGGGTTCGCGCTCAAGGGGCACTACCTGTTCAACGCCTCCGACGCGGACGAGGACCAGACGCCCGCGGCCGACGGCTTCAGCGTGGGCGCGGAGCTCGTGCTGCCGTTCAACCTGGGCGTGGGCGTGAGCGCCTACACCACGGGCAAGGCTCGTGACGTGGACGAGGAGGCGACGGCGTTCGGCGTGCTGGCCGAGGCCAACTACTTCATCGACCTGCCGCTGATCCCCGTGACGCCGTACGTGGGCGTGCATGCTGGGCTGGGGCAGTACACCATCGAGGACGTGAGCGGCGGCAACCCGGACGATCCGGAGTTCGAAGACAGCCGCACGCAGCTGGGGTGGCAGGTGGGCGCCCGCTTTCAGCTGAACTCGCTGCTGGGCCTGGACGCGCAGTATCGCCGCGTGAGCGAGAGCGCCTCCGAGTCGCAGGGCGGCAACCTGGAGCGCAACCAGTTCCTGATCGGCGTGACGGTGTTCTAGTCCCAGGCCCGCGCCGGGTATCCGGATGCGGGGATGATGGACTGCGGACGATGGATGGTCGATGGACGATGGACGACGAAAGGCCGCCGGAGTGATCCGGCGGCCTTTCTGGCGTCCCCCACCCCCCGGCCCCCTCCCCCGGCAAACTGCGCCGGGAGAGGGGGAGAACGTTTCATCGGGGAGGCGGAGCTCCGAGACAAATCCGGCTTCTACGGCGCCCGCTTCGCGGAGCCCCTCACCCCCCGGCCCCCTCTCCCGCAAACTGCGCGGGAGAGGGGGAGACCTTCCGTCACGGGGACGTGGAATCGACCGGAAACGCAGTTGCAGGCTGTAACCTGTAACCTATCCCCTGTAACCCGCAGTTTACTTCCGTGGCCCTACCAGCCACTTCGCCTCCGCCACGGCCACCACGTCCCCGGCGGCATCCCGTATGTCCGTCCGCACGATGATCTCGCGCTCGGCGTTGCTCTCAAGCACGGGCGCGGTCGCCTCGGCGGTTAGGGTGCCACGGGCCTTCTTGGTGTACTCGATGGACAGGCCCTTGAGGATGGAGCGCGTATCCGCCCGCATCCCGTAGTTCAGCGCCAGTCCGGTGGAAAGCTCCGCCAGGTTCATCAGCGCGATCGCGTGGATGGAGCGCAGGTGGTTGCGCACGACGCGCCGGTCGCGCAGGGTCACGCGCGCGTAGCCGTCGCGAAGCTCTTCCACCTTTGCGCCGATGGTGCCCGAGTACGGCACCAGGCGCCCCAGCAGCCAGCTGAACACCGCCTTGCCGCCGGGACGGCGGCTCCACTGGTCCCACTGCGCCCGGATCGCCCCCTCGGGCGTGCTCGCCGTCATCGCCATCCCGTTCCCCCGTCTGGGTTCCCCTGCCCCGGCGCGTGCCGGCAATCCGCCACGTTCCCCCTGCCGACACCATGTAAGCCTAATGAGCGCCGCTCGTCCAGCCCCGCGTCCCTAGGCGCGGAGATTCATGCTCCACCGGGTTGCGCGCGCTTCCTGAAACAAAGGGAGCCCCGGCGGGGTCCATCCGCCGTTCCGCGGTTCCCTTCCCGCGCTCCGGATCAATTCTGAGCCGGTTTCGCAAGGAACGACGACGGCAACGGCAACGGCGCCCCTCCGGGGGGCGGGGCCCTCCGCCCTCGCACGAGTTAGGCTTGACGCGCCAAGACTCCACCCACGCAAACCCCTCCCCCGAAGTTGGGGGAGGGGTCGCCGGCCGTCGCGAGGAACGAGCGAAAGGCCCGGCGGGGGAGAGGGCTCCCCCCGTTCGCGCGCTTTCGCGAAATCATTTGCCCATAACGACATGCACCGCTTTCGCGATACGGAATACGGGCATGTCACATGGACCGGATGCCCCCGAGTTCGGCCTCGCGCGAGGCTCCGCCCCGCGTAACCGCATCATCCGCATGCACGAAACGCTTGCGCGGGGGGATGCAATGGGTGCAATATAGGGCCCGCCATCCGAACCTTTGCGTCATCCCCTTCACCATCCATCGGCATCGACGGGCCCGTCCGCCGTTGTCCTTTGCAATGACCCCAGACGTGCACCGCGCCATGACCGACCGCCGCATGCACCACGCCCGCTGGGGCGCCCTCGTGCTGGCCGCCCTGCTCACGCTTCCCGCCTGCACCGTGGCCGTCGGCGCCCCGCCCGGCGGGAGCAACGCCGCCGCATTGTCCGCGCGCCGGGGAGACCGCCCGCGCGACGTGCTGTTCATCCCCGCCAGCCGCTCGGCAGATGCGCCCGCGCTGGAATACGCGGAGGCGGTGATGGCGCCGGGGGCATCGCTCATGATCCCGGTGCGGGGCATTAGGCCGGACCAGCTGCGCGACTCGTACGCGGACGCGCGCTCCGGCGGGCGGGTGCACAACGCCATCGACATCATGGCCCCCGGCGGCGCGCCCGTGGTGGCCGCAGCGGACGGCACCATCCGCCGGCTGCGGACGGGCGGCATGGGGGGGATCACCCTCTACCAGGTGGGCGCGGACGGCGTCACGCTGTACTACTACGCGCACCTGCAGCGCTACGCTGCCGGCGTGCGCGAGGGGATGCCCGTGCGCCGCGGCGAGATCATCGCCTACGTGGGCGACACGGGGAACGCGGGAACCGGCAACTACCACCTGCACTTCAGCGTGGGCCGCCTGACCAATCCCGAGCGCTGGTGGGACAGCGAGAACGTGAATCCCTATCCGCTGCTCATGGGCGACTTCGCGCGCCGCGGCGCGCTGGGCGGCCGCGACCGCTGACGCACCCGCGGCGGCGCCGTCGTCCGCGGTCCCGTGGGTGGACGGCATCGGAAAAATCCAGGGTTGATGCTGGATTCTGCATCATCCGCAGGGTTGGATTGCGCGCGCGGGTCCGTTAGGTTCCCCGGCCAACGCCCCGAGGGAGCCAACGGACTGGAAAAGAATGGCCGCGCACGTTCCTGGTTTTGGACCGCCCCCGCCCCTGACGCCGTTCCAGCGCGTCATTTCGCCGTTCGCCCGCTTCGCGCGGACGGAATCCGCCGGCGGGATCGTCCTCATCGCCGCCACACTCATCGCCATCGCCTGGGCCAACTCGCCCTGGCGCGGCGCGTACGAGCACCTGTGGGAGACGCCCCTCACCCTGGGCGGCGACGGGTGGTCGCTGCGCTATCCCCTGCACTACTGGATCAACGACGGCCTCATGGCCGTGTTCTTCTTCCTGGTCGGGCTGGAGATCAAGCGCGAGTTCCTGGTGGGCGAGCTGGCGTCGCTCAAGCGCGCGGCGCTGCCCATCGCGGCGGCGCTGGGCGGGATGATGGTGCCCGCCATCCTCTACGCCCTGCTGAACGCGGGGGGGCACGGGTCGGCCGGGTGGGGGATCCCCATGGCCACGGACATCGCGTTCGCGCTGGGGGTGCTGGCGCTGCTGGGGCCCCGCATTTCCCTGTCGCTCAAGGTGTTCCTGGCCGCGCTGGCCATCGTGGACGACCTGGGCGCCGTGCTGGTGATCGCCGTTTTCTACACGGACGCCATCCACTGGGGGGCCCTGGGGCTGGGGTTCCTGCTCCTGGCCGGGCTGGTGCTGGCCAACCGGATGCAGGCGCGCAGCCCCCTCATCTACCTGCTGGCGGGGCTGGTGGTGTGGGTGGCGTTCCTCAAGAGCGGCGTACACGCCACCGTGGCCGGCGTGCTGCTGGCGATGACGATTCCGGCGCGGACGCGCATCGACACGGCGGAGTTCCTGCTGCGCGGCCGGCGCATCCTGGACTACTTCGACGCGGCGGGCGTGGAGGGTAAGGGCGTGCTGACCAACAAGGCGCAGCAGGCCGCCATCCAGGAGATGGAGAACGCCTGCGAGGCCGCCCAGGCGCCCCTGCAGCGCATCGAGCACGATCTGCACTACTGGGTGGCGTTCGGCATCATCCCCCTGTTCGCCCTGGCCAACGCGGGGGTGCACCTGGGCGGGAACCTGGGCGCCGCGTTCGGGGAGCGGGTGACGCTGGGCATCATCCTGGGCCTCGTGGTCGGCAAGCCCATCGGCATCACCCTGTTCGCCTGGCTGGCGGTAAAGTCCGGTCTGGCGGCGCTGCCGGGGACGGTGACGTGGCGCGCCATCCGCGGCGTGAGCCTGCTGGGGGGCATCGGCTTCACCATGTCGCTGTTCATCGCCGGCCTGGCGTTCCCGGGCGCTCCGCAGCTGAACGAGGACGCCAAGATCGGCATCTTCGTGGCATCGCTGGTGGCGGGGATTGCGGGGTGGCTGGTGCTGCGGGGCTACAAGCCGGAGGTGGCCGCCGTGCAGGCCGACGAAGGGGAGGGATGAAAAAACGAGGAGCCCGCCGGTGTTCCGGCGGGCTCCGTCGTCTGATCGCACTCCCTCGTTGTCCTGCAGGTCTCGAGCGTTCCTGGTTCCTCAGCCGTGCCCACCCGGAGGACGCCTTTCAGCATGAGGTGGGGGTTACGTCGGCATTCTCAAAACCGCTCCCGCTCGTTCCGGATGGTTCTACCGCCCAGGTGCGGCGGATGTTGCGCGCGGAGCATTAGGAGAACGTGAACATCACTCTCGCGCATCCTTTCGTACGGGCGGGCCGGACGCGGAGTTTCAACGCCTCCCGCCTCGCACGCCGGATGAGACGCGCGCCACACCCGAAAGGTTGCATCGCATGGTGAAAGGGGCCCCGAAGGACGAGCTGCGCCGCATTCCCGGGGTGGGCGTGACCATCGCCCAGGACCTGCGGGACCTGGGAATCCACCGCGTGCAGGACCTGCGCGGGGCGGATCCGCAGGCGCTGTACGACCGCCTGTGCGTGCACCAGGGGATGCACGTGGACCGCTGCATGTTGTACGTGCTGCGGTGCGCCGTCTATTATGCGTCGGAGTTTCCGCACGACCCCGAGCTGCTGAAGTGGTGGTCGTGGAAGGATGGCGGGCCGGCGTTCCGGGGAGCGGCCGATGCTGATCGATGACTACATGCCCGCGGCGGAGTTCGCGGAGCGGCACGCCATCCGGGTGGCCGCGCCGCCGGAACGGGCGTGGGATGCCGTCCGCACGCTGGACCTGGGCACGTCGCCCGTGGTGCAGGCCCTGTTCGCCCTGCGCTCCCTCCCCGCCCTCTTCGCGGGAAAGCGGATGCAGGGGCGCGGGCTGGGGACCACGATGGAGCGGCTGCTGGAGAACGGCTTCGTTCTGCTGGCGGAGCACCCGCCGCGGGAGATCGTCCTGGGGCTCGCGGGCCGCTTCTGGACGCCGGGGGGAGGCATCACGCGCTTTGCACCGGACGAGTTCCGCACGTTCGCGCGGCCGGGGATGGCCGTGGCGGCGTGGAACTTTACCATCCTTCCCACGGACGAGGGCTCGCTCATCGCCACGGAAACGCGGGTGCGCTGCACGGACGCCGCCGCGCACCGGTCCTTTCGCCGCTACTGGCGGGTGATCCGCCCGTTCAGCGGCCTGGTGCGCCGCGAGGCCCTGCGCGCCATCCGCCGCACCGCCGAATCGTCCCCCTGACGCCCATGCCCGAAACGTCCGCCCTCTCCCCCGGAGCCCAGGCGCTGCTGCGCCTGCTCGCGTTCGTCGCCCGCGCGCCGTTCCCCGTGGCCGCGCTCTCCGGCGCCGCGTCCACGCTGCCTCCGCCCCTGGACGCCCTTGCCGCCGATCCCGCGGCGCTGGCGGGCGCGGAGGGGGAATTGGCGGATGCGGGCCTGCTGGAGGAGGCCGGCCCCGCGCCCGTGCTGCGCGCGGACGTCGCGGACCGCGTCCGCGCGGAGCTGGGCGCGGACGGGGGCGCGTGGGCCGGGGCGGCCGCGCACGCCGTCGCGACCGCGTACCCGCCCGACCCGGAGCGCCCGGACGTGGCGGAACGCGTGGACGTGCTGCTGCCGCACGCGCTGCAGGCGGCGCGCTACTGCGAGGCGGCGGGCGCGGAGACGGCCGCCGCGGGGCACTGCCTGCTGGCCGCCGGGCGCGCGCTCCTCGCCCGCGGCCAGCCGCAGGCCGCGCGGACGGAGCTGGAGGGCGCCGTGCGGCTGCTGGAGGCGGCGCGCGGTCCGGGGCACCCCGGCGTGGCGCTGGCGCTCACCTACCTGAACGGGGCGTTGGGCGCGCTGGGCGAGCGCGGGCCCATGCTGGACAACGCGCAGCGGGTGCTCGCCATCCTGGAGGCCGCGCACGGGCCGCGGCACCCCGAGGTGGTGGTGCACGTGAACAACGTCGGCACGCTGCTGCGCTCGGCGGGGCAGCCGGACGCGGCGGTCGTGTACTTTCGCCGGGCCATGGAGCTGGCGGAGGAGGTGTTCGGCCCGGCGCACCCCATGACGGCCACGCTGCACGGCAACCTGGGCGATACGCTGCACCGCACGCGCGGCCCCGTGGAGGCGCGGCCGCACCTGGCGCGCGCCCTGGCCATTGACGAGGCGGCGTACGGCCCCGCGCACCCCAGCGTCGCCCGCGACCTGCACCGCCTGGGGCGCGTGCTCGCGGAGCTGGGGGAGATGGAGGAGGCGCTGGAGCTGCTGGAGCGCGCCATCGGCTACCTGCAGCAGGCGGCGGGCGAGGACGATCCCCGCGTGCAGCGCCTCCGCGCCGACATCCGCGCGATGGGGGGATGAGGGCGGGGCGGCCGATCGTCGAACAGGATCGGCTTGAGTCGTCATACCAGATTCTCGGATTAATTGTGCACTCCCCGCTCACACGGACGACACTGAAGAAACGAGGATCGGTCTGTCCTCTGTGACCTCTTTCCCTCTGTGTGAGACGCGGTAGAAATCCGAGTGCACAATCAACTGCGGGATTCGGTATCAGAAGCCAGAACGACGGGGGTACACACCCGGCCGGGCGGATGAATTCGCTGCAACAAGCACACGAAATCCGCCTGCGCGGATTGTTCCGGCACGGACGAGTGCCACGCCAGGACGGGCTCTGCGGAACGATAAAACTGTCATTCCGAGCGAGGAACGAGTGAGGAATCGACTCGGCCTGGCAGGTGGGCGGCCTCGGGCATCGGACCTCGCCCGAGCACGACCGTCTCTCACCGGAGCACGGCGAAAGGGCGGCGGATGGGTATCGCCCCGGACGGCAGAGTGCGAGCCGGGCGAATGAATTCGCTGCAACAAGCACACGAAATCCGCCTGCGCGGATTGTCCGGCACGGGCGAGTGCCACGCCAGGACGGGCTCTGCCGCGGCATGAAGTTCAACCTCCCCAGGGGTTTTTGGGGGAGGTGCGAGCATAAGCGAGCGGTGGGGGCGCCTCGCGGACGCCGCCCCGCGAACGAACACCATCTACCAACCGATCTTGATCTCGTGAAGCGGATCTGCGTGTTTTGCGGCTCCAGCCCCGGCGCCCGGCCCGAGTCCGCCGGCGCGGCGCGGGCCATGGGGCGGGCGCTGGCGGAGGGCGGCATGGGGCTCGTCTACGGCGGCGGGCGGGTGGGGCTGATGGGCATCGTGGCCGACGCCGTGATGGAGGCCGGCGGCGAGGTCATCGGCGTGATCCCCGACGCGCTCATGCGGCGCGAGGTGGGGCACGCCGGCGTCACCGACCTGCGCGTCGTGGGCTCCATGCACGAGCGCAAGGCGCTCATGGCGGACCTGTCCGACGGCTTCGTGGCCATGCCCGGTGGCTACGGCACCTTCGAGGAGTTCTGCGAGGTCATCACCTGGTCGCAGCTGGGAATTCACCCCAAGCCGTGCGGCCTGCTGAACGTGGCAGGCTACTACGCGCCCCTGCTGGCCCTGTTCGACCACGCGGTGGCGGAGGGCTTCGTCCGCCCGCAGCACCGCGGCCTGGTGCTGGAGGACACGTCGCCCGGCGGGCTGCTGGCAAAGATGCGGCAGTTCGCGCCGCCCGGCACGGAGAAGTGGATCCTTCCAGGCGAGCGCTGATTGCCCTTGGACGTTTCCGTCCACGGGCTTACACTGATGATGCGATGCAACCCCACCCTTTCGCCGGTCCCATGCGCCTGATCCCGATGCTCGCCGCCGTGCTCTCGCTCCTTTCCACGGCGGCCGCCGCCCAGCCGCATGGCACACTCGTGCTGGGCGTCGCGGGGTGGATGCCCCTGCTGATGCTGCTGGCGGGGCTGGTGCTGCTGGCCGTGGAGGTGTTCGTCATCCCCGGCTTCGGGTGGACGGGGGTGCTGGGGGTGCTGGCTGCGCTCGGCGCGGTGATCCTGGCCGTCTCGCCCGGGCCGGCGGACGCGGCGCTGACGTTCGGCATCGTGATCTCCAGCCTGACGCTGCTGGGCATCGCGCTGTGGCACGTGGGCTCGCGGCTGCGCGCGGGGCACCCGCTGCTGGGCGGTATGCTGCGCCGCGACGAGGGGTATGTCGCCTCGCTGCCGCGGCCGGAGCTGGAGGGGCTGGACGGCATCGCCCTCACGGACCTGCGCCCCGCCGGCACGGCCCAGATCGGCGACGAGCGGCTGGACGTAGTGAGCGAGGCGGGATGGATCTCCGCCGGTTCCCCCGTCCGCGTGCTGCGCGCCGAGGGCTACCGCCACGTGGTGCGCGCCGTCCCCCTGCCCCCGCCCGCCCGCGAGCCGGGCGGCGAGGCGTCCGGCGGGGGCTGATACCGGAGATTCGAGTTGATTGAGCACTCCGCTATCAAAGATGGCCTCACGCGGAGACGCGGAGGACACGGAGAACAGATCGAGAACCGCAACGGCAATTACATACGGGGGAATGGAGGAAACCGCGATTTGCCGTGTGGTTCTCCGCTTCCTCTGCGTGATCCCAATCCGCCGTCGTCTCCGCAGTTCTCCGCGTCCTCCGCGTCCTCCGCGTCCTCCGCGTCCTCCGCGTGAGACGGCAGTAGAACTCCGGGTGCTCAACGAATCGTGGGACCCGGTATGATCCACCGGTACGAAGGGAAGTCGGGTCCGCGTCCCGCGTGCGGACCGGATTTCCCGGACGACCCTCGCCCGTCCCTCTCGGGTGAGGAGCGGCAGCAACTCGCAACTTCCTTGGTTCCACGCACGTAACACGCATCGCCGCCGGCGGGACGACCGCCGCGGCGCACCAGCCTTCGCCCGCATCGGGCGGAGCACTCCCCCCACAGGACACACGGCCATGGATCCCGGAACCTCCGCCTTTCTCCTCATCATCGGCATTCTCCTCTTCATGGGGATCTTTCTCCGGTTCATCCCCCTGGGGCTGTGGATCCAGTCGATGTCGTCGGGCGTGTACGTGGGGCTCGCGCAGCTGTTCGCCATGCGGCTGCGGCGCGTGAACCCGGCGCGCATCGTCCATCCGCTCATCACCGCCCACAAGGCCGACCTGCCCCTGGACGCGGGGCAGCTGGAGGGGCACTTCCTGGCCGGCGGCAACGTGGAGCGCGTGGTGCAGGCGCTCATCGCCGCGCAAAAGGCGGGGATCACGCTCAACTTTCAGCAGGCCACGGCCATCGACCTGGCCGGCCGCGACGTGCTTGAGGCCGTGCAGACGTCCGTGAACCCCAAGGTCATCAGCACGCCCCGCGTGGCGGCCATGGCCAAGGACGGCATTCAGCTCATCGCCATTGCCCGCGTGACGGTGCGGGCCAACATCAACCGGCTGGTGGGCGGCGCGGGCGAGGAAACCATCCTGGCGCGCGTGGGCGAGGGCATCGTGAGCACCATTGGCTCGGCCGTGAGCCACAAGGCGGTGCTGGAGAACCCCGACAACATCTCCAAGACGGTGCTTAGCAAGGGGCTGGATGCGGGGACGGCGTTCGAGATCCTGTCCATCGACATCGCCGACGTGGACGTGGGCAAGAACATCGGCGCCGAGCTGCAGACGGACCAGGCCGAGGCCGACAAGCGCATTGCCCAGGCCCGCGCCGAGGAGCGGCGCGCCATGGCCGTGGCGCTGGAGCAGGAGAACCGTGCCCGCGTGGAAGAGGCCCGCGCCAAGGTGGTCGAGGCCGAGGCGCAGGTGCCGCTTGCCATTGCCGAGGCGTTCCGGCAGGGCAACCTGGGGGTGATGGACTACGCGCGGTACCAGAACATGCAGAGCGACACGGGAATGCGCCGCGCGCTGGCCAGCCCCGCGGCGCCCGGCGGCAACAACAGCAACAGCGGCAGCAGCGGCTCCACGGGGATCTGACCCATGGGATTCCTGATCTTCCTGGTCGTGATGTTCATCGTCATCACGGCCATCCGCAACGCCGCGGCCAAGAAGCAGGTGCCCATCGTGCTGCCCCCGGACTTCTTCGGCACGCTCGGCGTGCCGGAGGAGCTCGTGCGGCGGGCGGGCGGCGGGGCGCCGGCGATCGTCTCCGCGCCGGGGATGGTGTCCGCGCCGGGAATGGTCTCTGCCCGGGGAATGATCTCCGCCCCGGCGATGGGGGGCGAGGAAAGCACGTCGGAGCTGCCCACGGACGAGACGGTCTACGACCACGACCTGAACCTGGATGCGGCGGAGGTCGTGTCCATGGAGACGATCCCCGTGGGGATGTCCACGGCGCCGCGCCCCATTCCGGTCCGCGACGGCACGCTGGAGCACGAGGTGGACTGGAACGCGGAGCACGACCGCTTTCACAAGCGCTACGTGGATGCGCCCCAGGTACGCCAGGCGCCCGCGCACGGCCTGCTGGACGCCCTGCGCGACCCCGAAGGCGCCCGCCGCGCCGTGTTCATGGCGGAGATCCTGGGCCCGCCCGTCTCCATGCGCCGCTGACGGCGCACGTCGTTCGCGGCGGAGGGGCGACGGAGGTGACGACGGCGAATCGGGGAGGCTGCCCATGCGGCGGCCTCCCCGGTCTGCGTCCGCAGCCGGTGGACGATCACCGGAGCCGCGCAGCCATTCCGCCTTGGGTCCGAGTCTCCGTCGCGGGCTCGGTTTCACGGATCGCGATCAGGTGGATGATGTGCCAGGCCACGCATCCGTCTCCGCCATCACCATCCTGCCCGTTCGCGGAACCGCGACCATCCCGAGACATCATTCAAATCCCGGCGCGGGCACGCGCCTGCCGATCGCGATCAGGTGGATGATCTGCCAGGGCCCGCATTCTCCTCCGACGCCACGATCTTGCCTCCTCCAAAAAACGCGGATGCCGTCCCCTCGCCGGCAGCAGGCTCACTACCAAGGATCTCTGGCGTCCTGCCGCTCGCCGTCGGATCCGCGTCCGGCCATCGCGATCACAACCATCCCGTTCTGCGACCTCCACCAGGGACGTACATGCGCGAACCGTGCGCCGCGACGACCGTTCGTGGGCCGGGAGCCGGTACCGCACGAGGCACGCGTTCCCGGGTAGACCGGTTGCTTCCGGCAAGGGGACGGTATCCACATTTGTCAAAAGCCGGATGGTGGCCGCACGGCGCGGAGGGCCGGCCAAGCACAGCATCCACCCGATCGCGATCTGTACAAGCAGGCTTGGCTGATGGACCCGGCATCGGAAACGCGGACCCGAAGCTATTCGGCGGGGCGCGACAGGGCGTCCAGCACCGCTTCCGGGTGCACGGCGGCGGCGCGCAGCAGGGCCCGCGCGGGGCCCTCCGGCTTGCGGCGCCCCTGCTCCCAGTTGCGCAGCGTGCCCACGCTGATCCCCAGCATGGCGGCAAAGCGCGGCTGCGAGAGCTGCATGCGCTCCCGCAGCAGCTTTACGTCGTCGTCGCTGAAGTGGGTGGTGCGCGCCGCCTGCATTTCGCCGCGCAGGACGGCGCCGCCCTGGCGAACGCTCTCCAGCAGCTCCTCGAACATGTCGTCACGCATGGCCATCGTCGTCTCCGGGCATTGGGTGCATCGGTTGTTCCTTGCTTCCTGGCCGCGCCCTCAGAAGGGGGTGCGCGATCCGTACTCCGCCTCCACGATCGTGCGCAGCGCCTTTTTCTGCGCCTCGCTCAGGTCGCCGCGGTCGTTCTTGGCGTAGACGTACAGCATGAGGATCTGTCCGTCGGCGAGCGCCGCGAAGTAGATGACGCGCGCCCCGCCCCGCTTGCCCCGTCCGCTACCCGCCCGCCGCAGCGTGCGGATGCCGCCCGTGCCAGGGATGACGACCCCCATCTGCGGATTGACGACAAGTGCGAACTGCGGGAACGCGTACTCGTCGTCGTCCATCACGTCCGGCGGCCGTCGCGAGAAGACCGGCGTTTCCTTGATCTCCATATGCCCCATGCCGGTCCAGGAAAACGCCGCATCCAGCACGCGCGTCTACTGTACACCAATGGCGTACCTGCGTCAGGGGCGTATGCAAACAACGCCACCCGCGGCTGGATGATGGAGCGAGAGTCGCAAAAACATCGCACGCGCAATGGTTTATGCCCCCCGTGGACGAGGCGCGTTGACGGCAGGGTACTTGCTGAGTAGCTTCAGCGCTTCGCAAAGAGGAAGGGGAGTAGTCCACCGGCGAGACAGCCGGCGGCCGGATCGTCAAGACTGCGGGCATGCCCGCACGGTCCGGTTGGGACGAGGGGGGCGCCGTTGGGCGCTTCTACCAGTCAGGGCGAGACCTTCGTCGCAGGGGACGGCCCTTCACGGCCGCCCCCCGACGGAGGACTCGCCCATTTTCGTGCGCACTGCCGCGCCCCGCGCGGCTCGTTTCAAGGGAATGAAGTCTTGAACGGTACCGTTTGGCCCTATGTGGCTTTCACAGTCCTGGTCCTGGTGATCCTGGCCTTCGACCTGGGTGTGATCAATCGAAAGGCGCACGTGGTGCGCGTGCGCGAGGCCGGCCTGTTCGCCGCCTTTACCGCCACCCTGGCCCTGCTCTTTGCCGGCGCCATCTGGCTGCGCTACCTGCCGGTGGAGAACATCGGCGGCCAGCAGCATGCGCTGGAGTTCCTGACGGGCTACGTCATCGAGCTGGCGCTGTCGGTGGACAACATCTTCGTGTTCGTCCTGATCTTCGCGTACTTCAAGGTACCGCCGCAGTTCCAGCACCGGGTGCTGTTCTGGGGCGTGCTGGGCGCGCTGATCATGCGCGGCATCATGATCGCGGCCGGGGCCATCCTCATCGACCGCTTTCACTGGATCATCTACGTGTTCGGCGCCTTTCTGGTGTACACGGGCATCAAGATGGCCACCCAGGACGAGATGGACATCGAGCCGGAGAGCAACCCCGCGCTCAAGATCATCCGCCGCTTCTTTCCCATCACCGACAGCTACCGCGAAAAGCACTTCTTCGTCACCGAGAACATCGGCGGCAAGATGCGCAAGGCGGCCACGCCGCTGTTCGTGGTGCTGGTGATGGTGGAGACCACGGACCTGATCTTTGCCGTGGACAGCATCCCCGCCATCTTTGCCGTGACGCGCGACCCGTTCCTGGTGTACACCAGCAACGTGTTCGCCATCCTGTGCCTGCGGTCGCTGTACTTTCTGCTGGCGGGGGTCATCGACAAGTTCCACTACCTCAAGCTGGGACTTTCGATCGTGCTGGGCTTCATCGGCGTGAAGATGCTCATCTCGGGCTTCTACCACGTGCACATCGGACTGTCGCTGGGAATCGTGGCGGGCGTGCTGATCGGGTCGGTGGTGGCGTCGCTGATGTTCCCCAAGGAGGTGGAGGAGAACCCGTCGGTGACGCACGACCCGCTGGATTCGTCCGACGATCCCGTGCGCCCCATTCTCCCGGACGCGGATCGCCACCGCGACAACGTGTAACGGTGTAGCGATCGACCGGGGAGACGGATTGGACGACGGCAGCGAAGGGGCGGGACACGGAGACAGCGTGTCCCGCCCCTTTTGCGTCCCCCACCCCTCCGGCCCTCCCCCCAGCCCCCTCCCCCGCACACGACCTGCCGTGCACGTTCGAGTGCCTGCCCTGTGCGGGAGAGGGGGAGAACGGCGTCTCGGGATGGATCGATCGCCGGCAGCCAGGTGCCGCCTCCTGTCTCGACCCCGGGATGCAAACAACCCCTCCCCCGAAGTTGGGGGAGGGGTCGCCTCGCCGTCGCGAGGAACGAGCGAAAAGGCGAGCGGGGGAGAGGGCTCCGTGCTTCCGCTGCGCTTTTCGCCGATTCCAGGAGCGCTACGAACGCGCGTGCACGCCCGACCCCTTCTGTGTCATCGTCCTCATGGGCGCCACCTCGAGCCGTATGTGAGGCGGGGAAAGCTTCTTGCGCAGGGGGTGCGGCAAGATGCAGGCGACACCCGTTTCAGCAGGGAGGCGAGAGCCATGAAGCGATACGACGATCCGTACTTCCGCGGCTATCCCATGGGCCCCGAGTGGGGCCGCCCGCACCGCGACCCCAACTGGCACGACGGCGCATACCACGGCAACCGCATGGAGCGGAGCCCCGGCCAGGGCGCCTACGGCTTCCACCGCCAGCAGCACGAGCGCGACCTGCAGGGCCACGGCGGATTCGACGGCATCTACGACGAGGGCCCGGGCGCCTACAACCGCGAGGGGCAGTTCGAGCACCCGTATTTCCAGGGGCAGATGCAGCATCCCCGCTCGCGGCCCGTGCAGCGCGGCTACGACGCGGGCATGCGCCACGTGGAGGACGGCGGCGTGCACCACGACACCCGCTTTCTGCGCCAGTACAACGCGCAGAGCCCGGGGCTGCGCGGGGGCTACGACCGCGGATACGGCTGGGCGCCGGCGGGTCCGCGCGAGGGCGGCTTCACCAACCCGGGCGTGCGCGGCCGCCCCAACGAACGGGGCTACGCCGGCTACAACCGCGGTGGCTTCGCGCCCGAGCAGGGCTCGCCGCTGAACCCCCGCAAGGGCTGACGCCGTCCGACGCCGGGCCGACGGCTGGAACGCAAAACCGGGCTCCCTCGACTGGAGGGAGCCCGGTTTCGCGTTTCCGTCCTGCCCGTCGTCCCCCGCCGCCATCGGGAGGCGAGGCCGGGGAGGAGCCCCGCTTCAGCCGTGCAGCGACGGCATCGCCCGCCGCGCGTCCGACTCCAGGAAGGCCCGCACCCGCTTTCCACCCCGCACGCGCCTCAGCTGGCGAAGGGCGATGCCGAGCATCATCGCGTAGAGCAGCGCCTTGGACAGGTGGACGTGAAAAGGCCGGGGAGACCACTGGCCCACGACGTCGATCTGCGACAGGGACGCGAACCAGAGCACGCTCAGCGACAGCACGAACGCGTTCACCCCCAGCGAAGCCCACAGGCCCCGGTCCATGGCACCCGTGGTCAGGCCCAGGAACAGCAAGGACAGCAGGGCCAGCAGCTCCATCACGTCCAGCACGGCCACGGCCGTAAAGTGCGTCAGGCCGGAGAATCCGCCCTCCTGCAGCCCCACCAGCCCGCCCACCACCATCCCCGCCAGCACCACCGCCACCGCCGTCCCCATCGCCGGCAGCGGCTTGTTGCGCTGGGCCCGCACGAGCGCGAAGCCCAGCGCCAGGCAGTACGCCGTGAGCAGGAAGGTGCGGCTGTGGTTCATGACCTGGTGCACGGGCAGGGCCGCATCCCACAGCCGGGACCCGGGGCCGCTGCGGAACGCCACGATGGCGAACGCCGCGTGCCCACCCATGTTGAGGCTGCGGATCACGAACGTGGCCCCGGTGAGCGTCCAGCCGTACCGGAACACGCGTTCGCTGGGTGCCAGCGAGCGTGCAATGGCCAACGCGAGCACCGCGAACAACAGGTGCAGGCCGGCGACGACCGCCTGCAGGGTGAGGGTGTGCATGACTGCGCGAGTCGTTCGGTCAGGTGCCGGTCGGCGGGTCCTTCTGGCAGTACGGCGGGCAGGTGAGCGCGTCGTTCATTACCGTGAGCGACTCCGTGGCCTCGAACTTGGCGGCCACCATGGGGTCGCGCGCCTCGTCGTACAGCGAGAGCCGCAGCCCCGCCAGGTCGTGGTTGGGGTCGTCGATGGTGATGGTGATGTCGCGCTTGCTGCCGTTCTTGCCCGTGAGCCGGATGACGTGCGTCTTGGGATGGCCCTTGCTGCAGTCCACCGGCGTGCTGCGGTCCTGCTCGTACAGCGTGTGCGTTTCGCCGTCGTTGCCCTCGAGCACGCAGGAGCTGGCGAACGCGGGGTGGAACGAAAGGTCGTACTTGCCGTGCCGGGTAACGTGCTTGAGCTCGCGGATGTGCTCCTGGCCGTCCTTGCCGCGCTTGTCCTGCCCGTACGGCGCGTGCGTTTCGGCGTCCTCGGCGTCGAGCACGGCGGTGCCGGCAGACGTCGGCTGGAACGAGACGTCGAACTTGCTGTTCCGGGTAGCGTGCGTCAGCTCGCGAGTGTTCTTCTGGTCGTCCATGCTGCCTCTTCGGAGTGCGACAGGAAGGGAACGGGGAGGGGCCTGCGGATACGGTGTAAAGGTGCACCCTTCCGCCGGAACGGGCAAGTGCATCTGATTCGTGCTGCTACGGTTGGGCCGCGCTCACGTCACGGGCGAGCGCAGGGTGTACATGCGCTCGAACAGGGCGGGAACGTGGTGCCCCTTGCCGGCCAGCCGCAGGCGCCGTGCGGCCAGCGCGCTCATTCCCGCGCCCAGGGCCGCGGACACCCAGAAGAAGAAGTGCCACGCCTCGGGAGATGGCGAGAGGCTCCACCACGCGACGATGGCGAACAGGCTTACGCTCAGGGTTTCCTTGAGCGCGTACAGCGCCAGGGACAGCCAGAGCAGCTGGTCGATGCTGTCGTTGAGCACCGCGGCCAGCAGGGCGCCCATCAGCAGCATGGCGGTGACCGTGCTCATGAGGGCGCAGGCCGTACTCATCCCGAACGCGCTGTTGATGGACGGCATCCGCAGCACCGCCGCGGTGGCGAGGCTGACGGCGACCGCCAGCAGCACGGGGGACAGGTGCGCCACCCGGTACACCCAGCGGCGGCGCAGCACCAGCAGCACCAGCAGCACCAGCGCGAACAGCACGCTGATGGACCCGCGTGCCACGTTGGCGGAAAGGGACCACCCGCCCACCCACGTGAAGAGCGCCGACCGCGGTCCCATGGACCACCCGGCCGCGGCGAGCACCGCCTGGCCGGTGGCGTACACGCCGGTGACCAGGAAGTGGGCGGCGGTCACCCCCCAGGCCAGCGTGGCACGGTCGCGCCGCACGGGCCCGGCGCGGCGCCACACCTGCAGGGCGAGCAGCCCGAACAGCAGCAGGAGCCCGGAGCTCAGGAGCTGCTGCACGAACGGGATCATGTTTCGATGGGGCAGATGGGGGGGCACAGCACGGGGGCGTCCTCGATGATCAGCCGGAACTCCCCCTCTCCCTCGCCGGCGCAGGGCGGATCGCCCAGGAGCGAATCCACGGCGTCGCCCACGGCGGAGAGCAGGGAGCCGGACGGGGCGGCCTCGGGCTTCTTGAACCGGATCTCGATGCGGCCGATCTGCTGGCCGGGGTCGTCGATCTGCAGGAGGATGCGCCGCTCCGGAGACGGCGCCGAGAACTCCAGCACGCTGGAGGGCCACGGCTTGTCGTAGCCGGGGGGCAGGAAGAACGGCTCCGTGGGGTCCTGGTTGTACAGCTCCAGCTCCACGCCGTCCCGGAGCACCGCCAGCCGGCGCACGAAGCCCGGGTAGAAGCTCGCGCGGTAGCCGTCCTTCTCTACGACCTTGGTGGGATTCGAAGGTACTCGCATGGGAAATGTCGTTTGGGTGTCGCTCATCAAGGCCTCCGGCGAGATGAACAAAGGGACCACATCCTGTCCCCAAGGTGATCCCATGCGTCCCGAAACGCAAGAATTTCATTCCGCGGCGCGGGGGCCGGGCGGGGCCGCGGGGCCCCCGGCGCGGCGCTTGCGGCCGGAGAGGGACGAGGGGCGGGCGGTGCAAAGGTTCTGTATATCGCGCAACGCTTAACCCGTGGTTATCCGAGCGTCCCCGGACACACGCATCTCCGCCGCGGGCACGCGTAGGCTGCCGTCCGCGCCCCCGCCGTCCGGCGCGGGGCGCGGCATCGAACGTCGTCCGCAACCGACCCGGAGGGCTGGGCCATGAACCACCGCCTGTTGACGCTCCTCGCCCTGCTCGCCGCCGGGTGCGCCCCTCCGCCGCCGGCCGCCGAGCCCGCGCCGGAGGCCGTCAAGCGCGTGCGCATCGTGCACACGAACGACTTCCATGGCCGGCTGCTGCCCCAGACGGCCAACGGGCGCAGCCTGGGGGGCTCGGCCGTGCTGGCGGCGCACTTCGACAGCGCGGCGGCGCGGTTCGACGGACCCACCATCATCCTGTCCGCCGGCGACGACATGCAGGGCACGGCCATCAGCAACCTGAGCTGGGGGCGGGCCACCATCGCGGCGCACAACGCGTCCGGCTACGACGCGGCGGCCGTCGGCAACCACGAGTTCGACTGGGGGCAGGACACGCTGCGCGCCCGCATCGCCGAGAGCCGCTTTCCCTGGCTGGCGGCCAACCTGTTCGTGGCGGGGACGCGCACGAACCCGGCGTGGGTGCGGCCGTGGGTAATGATCGAGCGCGGGGGCGTGCGCACGGCGGTGATCGGCATTGCGCTGGAGACCACCCCGGACGTCGTGCTGGCGGGGCGCACGGCGGGGCTGGAGTTCGGCGACGAGGCGCCGGCCATTGACCAGGCGGCGCGCGAGGCACGGGCGGCGGGCGCGGACTTCGTGGTGGTGACGGCGCACGTGGGCGCGGCCTGCGAGCAGGCGGGGACCGCGCCGGCCGAGGCGTCCGCCAGCTGCCGGGGCGAGATCCTGGAGATCGCCGATGCGCTGGCGGAGCCGGTGGACCTGATGGTGGGCGGCCACACGCACCAGCGCGTGCTCACGTCGGAAGATTCCATCCCCCTGGTGGAGGCGGCGTCGTACTCCACGGCGTACAGCGTCACGGACCTGGAGCGGCGGGGCGGGCGCACGACCGCCACGCGCAGCGAGGTTCGCCCGACGTTCGCGGACGAGGTGTCGCCGGACACCCTCGTGGCGCGCGTGGTGGAGGAGTGGAACCGGCGCGTGGGCCCCATCCTGGACCGCGTGGTGGCCACCTCCGCGCAGCCGCTGGAGCGCGCCGGCACGGAGAACGCGCTGGGCAACCTAGTCGCGGACGCCATGCGGGTGCAGACGGGGGCGCAGGCGTCGCTCATCAACAATGGCTCCGTGCGCCGCGACCTTCCCGCCGGCCCGCTGAGCTGGGGGGTGCTCTTCGAGCTGCAGCCGTTCGCCAACGCGCTGGTGACGACCGTGGTGACGGGCGCGCAGCTGCGCGAGGCGCTGGAGAACGCCGTCCGCGGCGAGCTGCCCAGCGCGCACATTTCCGGGATGACGGTGCGCTGGGACTCGTCCGCGGCGGAGGGGAGCCGCATCCGCGAGATCCGCCTTTCGGACGGCACGGTGGTGGATGACGACGACAGCGTCACGCTGGGCCTGTCCGAGTTCGTGGCCACGGGCGGCGACCGCTACACGTCCCTGGCGCAGGGCCGCAGCACGCGCACGGCCCTGGTGGACCTGGACGCCGTCATCGCCTACCTGCAGTCGCTCCCGCAGCCGGTCCGCGCGCCGGACGTGGGGCGGTGGGTGGCAGTGCGTTAGTGCGAAAGTGCGGAAGTGCGGAAGTGCGGAAGTGCGAAAGTGCGAAAGTGCGAAAGTGCGAAAGTGCGAAAGTGCGAAAAAGGGCCCGGCGCGATGCCGGGCTCTTTGCGTTTGTGCCGGCAGCGATCCTGAGCGGCTAATGCCCCCGCTGGGAAAGCGATAAGCCCTGTCTCGCGCGACGCGCTTGCGAACAGGGCTTCAACTGCTTGAACTGCGCCTCGGTGCACCGGGGTGGTGTGTGCACGGGCAGTCCGTTTGGAGGACGGCGGAGATGCAGAACAGGGGCGGCCGGGTGTCGGACCTTCTCGTGTTTGACGGGGGCGCTCTCGGACGCCGCACCGGTGTATGAATCCGATCTGCCTCCCGAACTCGTGAAGTGGTGGTGATGCTGTCGATCAAGATGATCCGAACCCCGAGCGCCGTTCTCGCCGCGTTCGCGATGCTGCTCGCCGGCTGCCAGGCGCCGCAGCCGGGCGACGCGGAGGCGGACGGCGGTGCGTCTAGCACGTCATCCACCGCCGTGCGGACCGAAGCGTCTCCGGCCGTGCAGGCGCGGCGGATCGACCCGGCGGATACGGTGCTGCTGTCGCAGGCGCTGCAGCGCGCGGCGGAGCTGCCCCGGCTGCGCGGCATGCTGGTGTGGCAGGACGGCGAGATCGTGCTGGAGCGCTACGTGGGCAGCGCGGGCGCGGACCGGCCGACGAACATCAAGTCCGCCTCCAAGAGCGTGCTGTCGGCGCTCGTGGGCATCGCCATCGCGGAGGGGCACATACGCGGCATCGACCAGCCCATCAGCGACTTCTTTCCGGTGTACTTCGCGCGCGCGGACGTGGACCCGCGCAAGCGGCAGATCACCGTGGGCAACCTGCTTTCCATGCAGTCGGGGCTGGAATCCACCAGCTTCAACGAGTACGGCGCGTGGGTGCAGCGCCCCAACTGGGTCAACGCGGCGCTCGCGCAGCCCGTGGTGGACGCGCCCGGCGGCCGCATGCTGTACAGCACCGGCAGCACGCACCTGCTTTCCGCCATCGTGACCCGCGCCACGGGCCGCAGCACCTGGCAGTATGCCAACGAAAAGCTGGCCGGGCCGCTGGGCTTCCGCATTCGCCCGTGGCAGCGCGATCCGCAGGGCATCTACTTTGGCGGCAACGACATGTACCTCACGCCGCGGCAGATGCTGGCATTCGGGCAGCTGTGGCTGAACGGCGGTCGGCTCGGCGACCGGCAGATCGTGCCGGCGGAGTGGGTGCGGGAGAGCGTGCGCCGGCGCGCCACGTCGCCCTTCAACGGCCACGGATACGGGCTGGGATGGTGGACGCGCGAGTCCGGCGGCCGCGGCGTGCACTTCGCCTGGGGATACGGAGGGCAGTACGTGTTCGTCGTGCCGGAGCTGCAGATGGTGGCCGTGTTCACGTCGCAGTCGGAGGGCCCGCGCGACCGGAATCATCTGCCGGCCATTCACAGGATCGTGGACGAGAACCTGCTGCCGGGGGCGGCGGCCAGACTGCAGGGGAGAGGGAATAGGGAATAGCGGGCAACTGCGATCATGGCCCGGTCGCCTTTTCGCGAGGGCGGCGGGGGCATCCGTTTACAGCGTCTGCGCTTGTGGATAGATTCCGGCGCGTTTTCCTCCCTCCGCCGTTACTCATCCTCGATAGTCCTTATGCATTCCATCTTTCGCGCCGCGTTCGTGGTGGTGCTGGGCCTCGTCGTTTTCGTGGCGGATGCGGGCGCACAGCAGCCGGCGCGGTGCACCGTGATCCCGGACTCCGTGGTGGGACCCACGGACTGGCAGATCCGCGAACGCCAGGAGCTGCGGGAGAAGATCGCTGCGCAGTTCACGGCGGATGGGGCGCCGGCGGAAGGGCTGCTGTTCGTGGACGTGGATACGGCGCGCGTGGGCACCGTCCGCTTTTTGGACGTGGAGCTGGCCGACAGCACCATCCAGTCCGCCACCGCCGTCGTCGCCGAGTACCTGCGCGCGCTGGAGCGGGGACGCGCGTACCAGGCGCTCATCCGCGTGGACGGCGAGTATCCCGCCGTGCTCCCCGGCCGCACGCGCTGCACGCCCATGCTGGAAAGCGCGCCCACGATGATGGAGGGGCTCGATGCCGTGGCCCAGCGCCATCCCCTGTGGGGCAAGGTCACGCGCAACATCGTGAAGCACGCGGACGTGCTGCTGGTGGTGAACCGCGAGGGCGGCGTGTCGTGGGTGCAGGTGCTGCAGCCCACCGGCGACGAGCACCTGGACCCGTTCGTGGAATCCATCGCGTCGCAGCTGCGCTTCAAGGCCGTGACGCTGGACGGCACCCCCATCGACAGCCGCCTGCGCTTCCGCCTGACGTTCACCATCCGGTAGCCCGCCCCGCCGCCAGCCGCATTCAGCCCCGTCCGCGCACCGGACGGGGCTTCGTCGTTAGACGGACTCGGCGACGCGCTTCCGTTGCAGGCTATTCCCTATTCCCTATTGAGCCCGTCCAGCAAATCGTCTGGCGGGTGAGCGGCATCAGTGGGGGCAGGAGATTGATGGTTACGCTCCAGCCCTCACTCGCCCCCCTCCAGCTTAGATTTGCCTAAAGTGGTTGAGAAAC